>CALUZR010000027.1 GCA_944325335.1 uncultured Parabacteroides sp.
ATTGTGGACGAAAAATTCTTCCTCTACAGGCTTTCTATGATTTATGCCTACCCACATTGATTTTCCGCTGACCCAATGTTGGAGTGGGTTATGATTTTACAATCTTTGAAATTGGCCCAGATGCAGGCGGAGGAGCTGGTTCTATGTTGCAACTTGTTTTGAGTCCAGCAACGAAACTTTATATCAGTGGTGATAGTGATGGAAATTTGGTTGCAGTTGATGCTGCTAATAGACCACAAGAATTCAATGTGGCTTTTGTCGCTTTAAAGCCAGAAATTATGGATGTGAATAAACTTAATGACAGGTTCTTGTCTTCATTCACAATCGGTATTGGTTACATGGATAACAATGTCTGGAAGAATCATGCAGACGAGCATAATTTTAAAGGCAATGTCTTTGATGGTACATTAAAAGCTACTCAATCTCCGATTAATACAAGCGGTTATGAGTTTGAGCAAAAAACAGGTTCTGATGAAGTTTATTTGTGGAATGGCGATAAAATTGTCGTTTTGACAAACAATAAATGGTCTCAAGTCAATAATAGCTTGACATCTGGTTGCAAGTTCCAATTGATGACTCCGGTAGAATTGGCTAATCAAGAATACTTGGATGCTCAGCAAACAGATCCAAGCAAGCGTGTTATCCGTTCTTACGTATTTAAAGTTGCTGAGCCAAATGTTGTTGAACAAGAACCATTAGAGGTCGCTGCAAAAATTTTTGATTATACGACTGGTACTTGGGCTACTTCGAATGGATGGGAGGAATTGTATGTATCTGAAGTCGATGATATTTATTATTTAACTACAGCTATTTCTTATGAGGATAATGGCTGGGGAACAGGTACTACCTATGTGCCAACTAAGAAAGCTCAATTAGTTGCTGATTATTATGATCAAGCATATGTTAAGTTTATCGACAATAACTATGTAGATGCTGAGCACTTCTTCGGTTACGCTTGGAACATTGTTCGCATGAATGATGGTAAAACCTTGAATCCGGAAGCTACAACAACTACGTATGCTAATGAATGGGTGGATAAGGAAACTATTGGTATGACTGTTCCTGAAGGTCAGTGGATTTTGAGAGACAATGCTGACAAGGATGATTACGAATGGGCTAATCGTGAGACAACAAAGACAATTACAGAAGCATTTGCCTTGACTGATCCGACAGTTGATTCAAGATTTTCATTTGGCCGTTTGCGTGTAACAACTCCGGAAGATGAATATTATGGACCGGATTATTATCGTATCAATGAAGGTGACGAAGTTGAATACTACAAGATTACGAAAGCAAAGAATGCAGAAGGCGTAGAAATCAACTTGGATGCTGAAGACCGTTTCGATTACTATGGTTTGGATGCTAAACAAACTTCTATGGGCATCGAACAGACTTACAAGATTCAGTTTACAAATGATGTAACTGATGAAATTGTTTATCTGGGTCAGAATAGTGTAGGTCAATTGTTGTTGACAGCAGATCCTACGGCAGCAATTCAATTTAATGTAGATACAATGAAGACTACGGATAATATCGTTGTTGTAACAGATGATGATATTAATGCAAATCCGGATGTATTCAATATCTATAATACGTATAAGGGCTTGAACGAGGATGATGAATGGGTTGACAAGACAGATACAGTTAGCTTCTATCGTTATAACTTCAAGTATGCTGGTAAATATTTGCACTTCGATGCTAATCAGGGTTATGTATTGGTTGATCCAAAATCAAAAACATACGAAAATGTGCCTGTAACTGAATATGCTGATGCATTTATTATCAAAGAGAAAGGTGATGATTACGTAAATATTTTGAATACAGCCAAGGGTGATTATGATGCAATTATTGCAGATGCAAATGATAAATATAATTATCATGGTGGTGAGGGTCTTGATATTTTGTCTGTTGTAGATAAGAAAACTACTGTCCTTGGAAATATTTTATTAGCTTGCGATTCTACTAAGATGATGTACTTCGACTTTAACTTCGCAGAAGCACGTCAACAGCAGAATATCTACGACTGGGTAGCTAACGCTCAATTGAAGTTAGATTATCAGAACTATGACATCTACCGCAACGTAGCTCCTACGGCTCCGGATACAATGGCTATCTATCGTACGGAATTCGATGATGAGTTTATGTATGAAAGAGGTGATTTCTTAGGTGTTACTTACGATCGTAATGGTTACAACGCTGCGTTGTTCATCGATACGGCTTATGTACGTAACAATACGGAAAAACCGTTGTTCATGATTGGTGTTCGTCCTGAAATCACTCCGGAATATGTTTATTGTCCGGAACACGGTCCTAACGCAGGTTGTCCTTCTCAGCACTTGGATACAATTCCGGGTTATGTAGATGCTGATTATCTGACGGTATTGGCTGACTCGGCTGCTTACCACGCTGCAGAACTCCAGAATCCGTTCTTGGATGACAATGCTTATACGAAGTTGGCATTCATCGCTGCCCGTCACAATGTAGATACAATCACAGTAGCTGATAGCGGCGCGAAGGCAACAATCGTAGAAGGTATGCAACATCCGATGGTATTCGCATTCCGTTATGTAGATCACGAGACTGGCGACTTCATCATCGAAGGCGTTAACTTGAAGAACAACAAGAAGGAATTCGATGCAAAGGAAAATCCGTATGTTACTTCTTACATCCGTTGGAACAATGGTGTGCCTGTAATGACAGAGAACATCAACGACGCTGAAGTATTCAACATCACGAACCTCGACGAAACAGCTGATCCGACAGCTAACGAAACAATCGCAGCAGAAGGTGCGGTTAGCGTAGTAGCTACAGAAGGTGGTGTCATCGTGAAGGGTGCTGAAGGTAAGAACGTAGTAGTTGCTACTATCTTGGGTAAGGTAGTTGCCAACGAAACGGTTAACTCAGACAACGAAACGATCAACACGCCGGCAGGTATCGTAGTGGTATCGGTTGATGGCGAAAGCTTCAAGGTAGTAGTTAAATAATTGACATTTGAATAGAACGTTAATATAGTTAATTACGAAACATAAGGAAAGCCTCTCTCTGATTCATGGAGAGGGGCTTTTTCCGTCTAAGGGCGACTTTTCCCCCCTTGTTTTTAGAGAACGGTGCGTTCTCCGAGCGTAGAACGATGCGTTCTCTGCCAAGGGCGGAAAAATCCCCCCAAACGGATCCAATAAACAGAGTAAAAACAAATAAAATATCATGATATGAAACAACGATTACTTTTATGCCTATTGATGCTGATGGTGTCGGTAGGGATTGTGAAGGCACAATCTACAGGATGCGAATATCCGATAGAAATCGTTATTCCAGCAAATGAAGAGGTAACAGTTACGTTTACTTCACCATCCAATGGATTTAACCCATCTGCGCCTTCTTATCCTTATTTTGAAAATTTGACATTGACTCCAACCACCAATACTAATCGAAGCGTTAAGTACAAACTTCCAAAAGAAAAAAGTGATTGGACTGCAAAAATCTATACAGATGGAGCACCTGATACTTGGGGGAAAATAGATATTGAAATATCTGGAAAAGTAACAGGTGTTTATGTTCGCAAAAATCAAGCGACAGATATAGGTGAAGATAAAGCGCCATTATTGAAAATAGTAACAGGTATTACTATTTCTTCTTCAGATACCCTGAATTATTTAAAGTTAGGAAAGCATCAGGATGTAACAGATTATTTCCCGAATCTGACATCTCTTTCTATTGATGAAAATAACTTATCAATTCTTCCTGTGAAGACAGATAAGATGACTCCGTCAATAGGGAAAATAACAACAGATGTATCATTGACAGATAATGCGCGGAGTTTTATGTTGGATGCAACTAAATTGTTTGCTTCCAAGTTGACACAACTTAAAGATGTGCCATCTCCAAATCTTTCGATAAAAACTTTATACAAAAATGGTATAGCAATATCTGAAGTAAAGGCAACAAAGGTAGAAAGCATTTACCATTTTAAAGATGCCAATGGCGTTTATGTGGATGGTGAATATACAGCCGATATTGAAATCACGGATGGTGATTGGAAAGGTATTGTGATTGATGGTGTTATACTAAATGTAACTCCGGCTAAGTTTACATTATCAATAGATGGTCGGGATGCTACAAAGGTTGGGGTTAATGTAACGCCTCATGCAGATGATTATGATGAATTTGTTTGGGAAAAGGGCAATAAAGTTACTCTTACACCAACACAAGCCGAAGGTTCAGCCTTTGCTGGTTTCGAACTGGTAAAAGGTTTGGAAAAGGCAGATAATTACGAAGAAGGCAATAGTTATGTCTATGTTTTCAATGGGAAAGATGATGCTGAAATCAAAGTGCTTTCAAAAGCCGCTAATGCGAAAGTAACATTCAATACCAATACGACGGAAGAGAACGGAACGCTGACTGTTTGGTATAATAATGCAAAGGTAACGAATGGAGCTTCTATCCCTTGTGGTGCAGAAATCAAGATTGTAGCAGAAGCAAAGACGGAAAGCTTTACGATAGATGATGTAAAAATGGGTACTACATCTATTAAGGAAAAGAATACAGTGAAGAACGATCCGATGCGCTTCGAAGCAACTGTAACTGTACCGAATGTGAAGGATGGCGACGAAGTTAATATTGTAGCTACGTTTGTTGGTAATGGGAAGAAACTAACAATTGACCGCGAACAAGGAAAGTGGACTTCTTTTACGATTAAAGATAATGCCGGAAATGATTATGCTGCAGGTAGTGTAACAGAAGCGACTATTCCTGTAAATACAGAATTGACCGTCACGATGATTCCTGCAGATGATCAATATGTAACAGTTCAAATTAATGGTACTGCTTATAAGGTAGAAGAAGCAGGCGTAAGAACATACGTTGTTCATTTTACGATGCCAAATGCAGATTCGAAAATAAGTGTATTGCTTAATAGCTATAAGAATCTTAGTGAACTTGTCGAATTGAAAGAAGATGAGTTTGAATATGACGGTACTAAACATAAAGTAGAACTTGTTGCTAAATCAGGAAAATATGTAGAACCGGAGATTCTGAGTGATATTACAATTGAATATGCACAAAAGAATACAGATACTTATGTGAAAGAAGATAATGCTTTCTCTGAGGTCGGTGATTATGTTGTACGGTTAAGTCGTGCAAAGGGTGATGGTTATGCAGAATTAAAGGGTTGTTTCTTAGATTATAAGATTACAAAGACAGACTTGTATATCACAAAGCAACCAAAAGTATCCGTAGTAGATGGTAAGTATGTCTTTACGGATGGTATGGTTGGTTACAAGCAAGGAGATAAGTTTGAAGATGTAAAAGACATTGATGCAGTTGGTAGTTTTGCTGTTTGGAATGAAACGACAAGTCAAGCAACAACAGATGAAATACCTAATCAAGATGTTGTAGTGGTTATCTTCCAAGTAAAGGATGGCGGAAATAATCCAACATTCAAGAACATAGAAGGTGCTGGAACTGGTGTACGCATCGCAATTGATGGCGCTAAGGTGGACATGAAACAAGTATATCGTTACAAAGCTAACGACAATTTAAGTTCTTCATTGATTATTAAGAATGGTGTTTCTGTTTTGAGTGATGGAGCTACAGTTCCTGCAAAAGAAACAAAACTTACCTTTGAAATAAAGAATGGAGATCCAAATTGCAAATATGCTGTTTACTTGGTTGATGAAACAGGCAATCGAGTTTCGAATACAGGCGATTACTTATCTACTGGATTTGAAATAGGAAGTATTGATTTAAGTGCTTATTATTTTGAATTGGTATCTGAAGATGATCGTACTGCATTGGCTTTGGAACTTACTGTAAAGGATAATTTGGTTTATACAGGGAAACCTCAGACGGATGTAGCTACATTTAGTTGGAAGAAGAAAGAAACAGGAGATGATTTATCTGATACAAATTTGAATTCTTCGGAATATTTGGTTGTTACATATAAAGAAAAAGTTTCAGGTAAATATGTTGAAGCTCCGGTCAATGCTGGTGATTATGAAATGACAGTTTCCCGTAAAGCTTCTCCTACTTATCAAGAATTGTCTCCTGTAACTGTAACGGTTCATATTGCCCAAGCCGAACTTGATCTGGATGAGGTTGATCTTCCTATGCCGACAGCAAGCCGTATTTCCAAGAATCAGTTGTTGAGTAAATCGATCTTGACAGGTACGCCAAGCATCTTGGGTAAATATGTATGGGCTGAAGATGATAAACCTATTTCTGCTACGAGTAAACACTTGGTAGACTTTGTCCCGGAAGATGGCAATTATTTGCCTGTAGAAGATATCCATTCGGTAGAAGTTGTTGTGACAGATAAAGCCATTATTACTTATTCTGTTCCGGATGGTTTAGGTACGATTACGGTTCGCGATAATGCAGGTAATACGTATGAAACAGGTGAAGAGATTATGAATGGCGTTCAATTAACCGTAACTGCAACTCCGAATGATGCATCAAAGGTTGAATTTGAGTCTTTGAAATTGAATAATGGTACGGTTTCGAATCCTTACACATTTACATTTGGTGATAATACGGTAGACTTTGTGGCCACCTTCAAACCCAAATCCACCACCGTAATAGTCCCAGAAGGCCAATACGAAATAGATTTGCCAGATGCCGTACGCGGTGCGATGATTTCTTACGTGGGCGACCCGATCGTGGATCGTGGCGATGACTTCTCGTTTACGGTAACGACTTTGGCGGCCGATGCGGATAAGTTGAAGGTGACGGCCAACGGATTGACACTGAAGCGGGCGGCGAATGGTTCGTACACGATTTCGGATGTGACCGAGAAGCAAACGGTGCGCATCTCGTTTAGCAGCACGCCGACGGAGGTGAAGGTTGATATTCCGCTGGTTTACCACGAGGAAGGTCATGCGACGCAGGGCGAGGTCTCGATTATCAACAACACCTCGGGCGACGGCAAGTATTTCTATGGCGACGAACTGACGCTGATTGCCTTCCCCGAAAGCGGCGTGACGTTCGAGGGCTGGAGCGACAAGAACAAGCAACAGGTTCGCGAACTGACGCTTACGGGTAATGTCTCCTTGCGTGCCCTCTTCTCGGGTTCGCCTACGGGCATCGAGGATATCGAAGCGGCGCGCATCGTGGCGGGCGATGGATATATCCAGGTTAAGAACGTGGCCAACGCGAATGTAACGGTGGTCAGCATGGCGGGCCGCATCCAGACGCAGCAACGCATCTCGGGCGACGCACAAATCCGCGTGTCGGCCGGCATCTATGTCGTGATCCTCGAGAGCGGACAAGACGTGAAACGGACAAAAGTAATCGTTCGATAAATACATGAGTAGTAGTTCTCTCTGAAAAGAATGGCCCGGGGTTCGCTCCGGGCTGTTTTGTTTTAAAGGGATTGGGTCGGAGCACTTCTTGCAGATCCCCCTTGGAAAAGTCGAGAAGTAGGGAGAAAATCTCTATCTTTAGGTTAAAGATACATATCTTTAGGCTGCAGATACGTATCTTTAGGTTGCAGATATATATCTTTAGGCTAAAGATAGAGAATATCTCGGGAGTAATGACTTTTATGTCGGTTATTTTCCTATTTTTGTACCGGGTAAATGGTTTTTACTCCGGGCTATGCAGCATTAGGAGGCAAACCATCGTCTTTATCTATGGTGGATGAAACGGGAAGGGTGTCCTTTCTGGTGCGGTGGATTAAGTTGAATGGTTAAAACAGATAATATGAAGATGCTAACGACAACACGTGTGCTTTCCGGCCTGCTTGCCTTGCTGGGATTTTCGGCATGTAGCGATGAAAACGGAGGAGGAATGTCGGAAGAGTATGGCTCTCCTATTGTAGATTACCAAGTAAAAGGGCAAGTGACGGATGCGGAAGGCAACCCGATTGATGGTATCCAGGTTATTGCCAAGCCTGCGTATGGTGTTTATACCGATGCAACGAACAGTAGCTGGAAAAATGCAGATACGACTTATACCGATGCGGAAGGAAACTTTGAGTCGTCTTTATTGCAAAACGTGGCAATGGAAGGCAAACTTCTCTTCGAGGATGTAGATGGAGAGGCGAATGGAGGCGTATTCCAAACGGATTCAGCCAGCTTACAAGAGGCAGAGACCGTTCAATTGGAAGAAAGAGACGGTTGGTATATGGGACGTTATGAACTGATCCTCAATAAGCAACTCGCGAAAGACGAACCCAAACAAGATTGAAGATGGAAAAGATTACACCCCTCACGCTTCGCCATCGCCTCGGGTTGGAAATCGCCCGCAAGCTGAGGCAGGAGCAGATCAAGGAACATCCGCTGAGGCAGCTCTTTTGGGAGTGCACGCTTCGGTGCAACCTGCATTGCCGGCATTGCGGGAGCGATTGCAAGAAGGAGGCGGGTTTCGCGGATATGCCCTTGAAGGACTTCCTCCGCGTGCTCGACCAAGTGGCCGAACGGACCGACCCGCACAAGGTATTTGTCATCCTGACGGGCGGCGAGCCGTTGGTGCGCGAGGACTTGGAAGTGTGCGGACGGGCGATATACGACCGGGGTTTCCCGTGGGGCATGGTCACGAATGGATTGTACCTGACGCGCGACCGCTTGAACCGTCTCCGGGCGGCAGGATTGCATACGGCGACGGTCAGTCTCGACGGACTGGAGGAGGAACATAACTGGATGCGCGGACATCGCGAGAGCTTTGCCCGGGCGCTCGATGCCATCCGTTTCTTGGTAGACGCTACGGATGTGGTCTTCGATGTGGTTACTTGCGTGAACCGCCGCAATATCGGGCAATTGGAGGCTATCAAACAATTATTGATCGATACGGGCGTGAAGCAATGGCGCGTCTTTACGATCTTCCCGAGCGGACGGGCGGCGAAAGACCCGGCGTTGCAGCTGACGGGCGAAGAGTTCCGCCGCCTGATGGAGTTTATCCGCACCACCCGCAAGGAGGGACGCATCCATCTCTCGTACGGTTGCGAAGGCTTTTTAGGGAATTACGAAGGCGAGGTACGCGACCAGCTGTTCTTTTGCCAGGCGGGCGTCGTGGTCGGCTCGGTGCTGATTGATGGTTCGATATCGGCCTGCCCCAGCATCCGTGCCGATTACCACCAAGGCAATATTTACCAAGATAACTTTATGGACGTCTGGGAACAACGTTTCCACCCTTATCGGGACAGGGAATGGATGCGCACCGGCGATTGCGCCACGTGCCAATACTTCCGTTATTGCTTGGGCAACGGCATGCACCTGCGCGACGGAGAAGGAAAACTCATGTTTTGTCATTTAAAACGATTGGAGGATAAAGTATGAAAAGGATTAATCAAGTCATGCAGGGTGTTCTTTCCGCTCTGTTGGCGCTTTTAGGGTTTGGTTCTTGCGATAAGATAGGTGCAGATGAATATGGTTCGCCTTATCTGGAATATCAAGTAAAAGGGCAAGTGACAGATAAGGAAGGGAACCCGATCGAAGGCATTCGCGTGACGATAGAAAACGAAACGTATGGTTTTTCGGTGAATCAGGACAACATGTGGAAGCATTCTTTTGCCGATACGGTTTATACCGATGCGGATGGACGCTTTGTTTCGCATGAAATAGAGGCTGGTTATATTCATGGAAAGATTTTCTTTGAAGACATCGACGGCCCAGCTAACGGTTCATTCCTTCCCGATTCAGTCAACTTAGAAGATTTAGAGCAGAAGCAAATAGAGGATGAAGATGGTTGGTATAATGGAAAGTTTGAAGTAAATGTGCAGCAAGAATTGGAAAGAGAGGAGGATAAAGCTGGCATTACGGCACGCAGATAACGCAGACTAAAGCGCAGATGACCGCAGATTTATTTTTTATTAGTGATTATATCGCGTAGCCTAATAAAAAAGATCTGCGGTCATCTGCGCTTTAGTCTGCGTTTATCTGCGTGCTTATTATATACAATGGATAAGTGAAAATAAAGAAACGCAGCCCACCGATAAGCCGGGTTCTGTGCCTGGCGCCGGGTGGCGCCGGGTGTCTGCCATTTATCTGGTCTTACCGTCTCCGGCAAGCTCGAGCGGTCTACCCCTCAGCATCGGACGGGTCGCCCTACATGCGCTGATATACATGACCTTGCAACCCATAAGACGTACGGCTCCCCTTGTTGCCAAGCGGGACGGTGAGCTCTTACCTCGCCTTTTCACCCTTACCGGAGGTTCCCGTCTCCGGCGGTTCTTTTCTGTTACGTTACTCAAACCTTGCGGCCTGCTTCCCGTTAGGAAATATGGTGCCCTTTGTTGCCCGGACTTTCCTCACGCTTCCCGAAGGAGGCGAGCGGCAGACTGGCGGACTGCGCGGGTGCAAAGATACGCATTTTTTTGAAATTCCAGGGTTGGCGGGTGCGAGTTGGCTTTTTATTTACTAATTTTGCGCCGGAAATTCAGATAGTAATAAATAGAATAAACGAAATATGGAATTAGCGAGTAAGTATAATCCCGCAGATGTGGAAGGGAAATGGTACCAGTATTGGCTGGACAATAAGCTTTTCAGTTCGAAACCCGATGGACGCGAGCCGTACACCATTGTTATCCCGCCGCCCAACGTGACGGGCGTGCTCCACATGGGACACATGCTGAACAATACGATTCAAGACATCCTCGTGCGTCGTGCCCGTATGCAAGGCAAAAATGCGTGCTGGGTGCCGGGTACGGACCATGCCTCGATTGCCACCGAAGCGAAGGTGGTGAATAAGTTAGCGCAAGAAGGCATCAAGAAAACCGACCTCACGCGCGAAGAGTTCCTCAAACATGCGTGGGCGTGGACGGACGAGCACGGAGGCATCATCCTGAAGCAACTCCGCCGCCTGGGTGCGTCGTGCGATTGGGATCGGACGGCCTTCACAATGGATGAGACGCGTAGCAAGAGCGTCATCCGTGTGTTCGTAGACCTTTATAATAAAGGATTGATATATCGCGGCGTGCGCATGGTGAACTGGGATCCGAAAGCCCTTACGGCTCTCTCCGACGAAGAGGTTATTTATAAGGAAGAACATAGTAAGCTCTACTATTTAAAATACAAAGTAGCCGGAGACCCTGATGGACGATATGCCGTTGTAGCCACGACCCGTCCGGAGACGATCATGGGCGATACGGCAATGTGTATCAATCCGAACGACCCGAAGAACCAATGGCTGAAGGGCAAGCAGGTGATTGTGCCGCTCGTGAACCGCGTCATTCCGGTGATTGAAGATGAGTATGTCGATATTGAATTTGGTACGGGTTGTTTGAAGGTGACGCCTGCCCACGATGTGAACGACTACATGCTGGGCGAGAAGCATAACCTGCAGAGCATCGATATCTTTAATGATAATGGTACGCTGAGCGAGGCGGCCGGACTTTATGTCGGCATGGACCGCTTTGATGTCCGCAAGCAAATCGAGCAGGATTTGGCCGATGCGGGTTTGCTGGAAAAGGTAGAGGCTTATACCAACAAGGTAGGTTTTTCGGAGCGTACGAATGTGCCCATCGAACCGAAGCTCTCGATGCAATGGTTCCTCAAGATGCAGCACTTTGCCGACATGGCCTTGCCTCCGGTGATGAACGACGAACTGAAGTTCTTCCCGCCGAAATATAAGAACACATACCGCAACTGGTTGGAGAACATCAAGGATTGGTGCATCAGCCGCCAGCTTTGGTGGGGACACCGCATCCCGGCTTATTACCTGCCCCAAGGCGGCTATGTAGTGGCTGAAACTCCGGAAGAGGCCGTGAAGTTAGCACAAGAAAAGACGGGGAATGCGAACCTTACGATCGACGATTTGCGTCAAGATGAGGATTGCCTTGATACGTGGTTCTCTTCTTGGTTATGGCCGATTTCGCTCTTCAACGGTATCCTCGACCCGGACAACGAAGAGATTAAGTATTACTATCCGACGAGCGACCTCGTGACCGGTCCGGATATCATCTTCTTCTGGGTAGCCCGTATGATTATGGCGGGTTATGAATATAAGCACGACATGCCGTTCCGCAATGTGTACTTTACGGGTATTGTCCGTGATAAGATTGGGCGGAAGATGTCGAAGTCGCTGGGTAATTCGCCTGATCCATTGGAGTTGATCGACAAGTTCGGGGCAGATGGTGTGCGTATGGGCATGATGCTCTCGGCTCCTGCCGGAAATGATATCCTCTTCGATGAGGCACTCTGCGAACAGGGACGAAACTTCAACAACAAGATATGGAATGCTTTCCGCCTCGTGAAGGGTTGGAACGTAGCTGATAGCGAACAACCAGAATACGCGAAACTGGCCACAGAGTGGTTCGAAGCGATGCTGGCCAAGACGCAAGCTGAAGTGGACGACCTCTTCTCGAAATATCGTCTGAGTGAAGCCCTGATGGTGGTGTACAAACTCTTCTGGGATGAGTTCTCGAGCTGGTATTTGGAGATGGTGAAGCCCGCCTACGGTCAGCCGATTGATAAGGCAACGTATGAGAAGACATTGGCCTTCTTCGATACCTTATTGAAGCTCCTGCATCCGTTCATGCCGTTCATTACCGAAGAGCTTTGGCAACATATCTACGAACGTAAGGAAGGCGAAAGCATCATGGTACAGACGTTGACGACACCGAGCACGTTCGATGAAACCCTTATCGCCCAATTTGAAGCTGCGAAGGAAGTCATCAGCGGTATCCGTACGATCCGCCTCCAGAAGAACATTGCGCAGAAGGAAGCATTGACGCTGGAAGTAGTCGGGACGAATCCGCTGGCGAAGTTCGATCCGATCGTGGCAAAGCTCTGCAACCTTTCGTCCATCTCGGCGGTAGAGACGAAGGCAGACGGTGCCGCGTCCTTCCTGGTAGGCACGACCGAATACGCTGTTCCATTGGGCAATCTGATCAATGTGGAAGAGGAGTTGAAGAAGCTCGAAGCCGACCTGAAATACCAAGAGGGCTTCCTGCAAAGCGTCCTCAAGAAGCTCAGCAACGAGAAGTTCGTCAGCAAAGCCCCGGCCAACGTCATCGAAATGGAGCGCAAGAAGCAATCTGATGCCGAGACGAAAATCGCCGCGCTGAAGGAAAGCATCGCTGCATTGAGAAAGTAATATAATAAATGGCACACAGATAACACAGATTGGACAGATTTTCACAGATTCTTATTTGGCTACGCGGTGTAGTAAAAATAAATCTGTGGTCATCTGTCCAATCTGTGTTATCTGTGTGCCTTGTTTTTTTAGTTCAATATTTTCAGCAGCTCGTCGATCTTCGGGGCGATGATGATTTCTGTCCGCCGGTTCTTGCTGCGCCCTTCGGCCGTCTCATTGTCGGCCACGGGCAGGAACTCACCGCGTCCGGAGGGTACGATTTGGAGAGGATTCACGTTATATTCCTTCGTCAGGATGCGGACGACCGATGTGGCGCGGATAACGCTCAGGTCCCAATTATCCGCAAAGCGCGCCGTGTGGATGGGGTTCGTGTCGGTATGCCCTTCGATGTTCACGTCCACGTCGCGCTGGGCGTTCAACACCTCCGCCAGCTTGGCCAACGCCTCTTTGCCGCGGGCGTCGACCGTCGCGCTACCCGATTTGAACAGCAATTTGTCCGAGAGGGCGACGTAGATTTTCCCGTTCTCCTCGCGCACGCTCAGCTCGTCGCTACTGAAGCCCATCAACGCGTCTTTCACGCTCTGCAGGATGCTTTGTACCTTCTCGTTCTGCGCGTTGATCATGTCTTGCAGTTGGTTGATGGTCCGCTCGCGCTCGTCCAATTCCTGCATTTTCTTCGTCAGGAGCTCGTTCAGCTTGTCTTGCTCGCCCATATTTAGGCTTAACATTTCCTGGTAGTTGCGGATGTCGCGCCGCATGTCGGCCGTGTCGCGCTCCAAGGCGGACAGACGGGCCGAGAGTTCGTCGTTCGCATCCCGGCAATCCACCAGCTGTTGTTTTAACGCCTCCTCACGCTTCAGGGCGTCGAGCCGCCCGTTCTCCGCCAGGAGGTATTTCTTCTTCGTCACGCACGACGTCGTGGCGCACATCAGCGCCGCCAACGCCCAATAACCCATGTTTCTCATCTTGTCTTTGTTTATTATCTTATGGATGAATTTGCTCGAAAAAGTGTCTATGTTCGTGAACATAGCCCTTCCGCGCCCCCGGAAATGTCTATGTTCGCGAACATAGACACTTTTGCAATACGTTTCTTCTATAATTTCGTGAAAAAATAGAATTCCGCGCTTGTTTTCTTCTATAATTTCACGAAAATATAGAATTCTGTGGCTATTTTCTTGGCTACGTTCATAAACATAGACAAATCCGGGGTCGCGGAAGGCTCTATGTTCGCGAACATAGGCCCTTTCAAGACCCCGGATTTGCTTTAGAAGTTGATATTCACGCCGCCCATGACGCTGATGCCTTGCGCGGGATAACCATAATAGAGGTCGTACTCCTGGTTCAAGAGGTTGGTCGCCTTCACGAAGACGCCAAACGTGTCGTTGAACGTATAGCTGCCGGTGAGGTTCAGCTCGTTGATGTTGTCGAGCTTCACGTTGGAGTCAAGCGGTGTATAGGCATATCGGCCAGTTGCCAGATAGTAGTTCAGGCTAATTGCCAATTTGTCTATCGGTTTGAGGGTGAAGTTTGCATTCAATTCTACCTCAGGCTTGCCATAGGCGTGGATATCGCCCAAATTCGGAATGCCTGGTTCATCAGGCGTATGTTCAGCCGTCCAATGGTTGTACACGCCTTTCACAGCAATGTCCAGATAATTTTGGTAGCTGTATTTCAGATTGGCACCTGCAAAGAACCGTTTGGTATCTATTTCCGTTAACGCATCCAGCAAACCACAGAACGAAAGCCCTTCAGTTGTTGTATATACTTCGGCTGGATAAAACAATGCTTCATCCGACGCGATGCGATAACCCGCAAAGACATCGAACCAGAAGCTCTTCGCCACGCCGCTCTTGATGCCGAGCTGGCCGTTGAGCCATTCGCGCGTCGGGGCGATCTCCTCGGCCGGATTTGCATAGCGGTTCACGAGTGAAGTCTCATACGCGCTGTTCGAGTAGAGGCGGCCTTTGGCGGTGAGGTAGAGCGACGTGCGGTCGGCCACCTCGATATCCGCCTCCACATTCGGCGATGCCGTGAAGGAATCATCCTCGCCGGTGACGAACATGATATTCGCCCCCAACTTCACGTTCCAATTGTCGCCCTTTACCTTATAATAAGGCGATACGATAATCTCTGCATGATTGTTGAAGACGCTTCCCGTCATTTCGGGTATACTATAAGCGAAATACTCGATTTGTCCGCTTACGCCGACCCTTTGTTCCCCGTTAAAGCGGGCATTAAGGTCGAATTTAGCATCCAATGTATGTTCTGTTATCCCATCCAGCTCCGGTTGTGCTGCATATTTGTGCGAGAAGTTGACATAATCCAAATCTATGAGATAAAAGACATCGGCATTTTCTTTCGCTTCTATTCCCATGTTAGCTTTGATAGCTTGGTTTACTTGATTTGTCTCGCGGTCGGCCCTTTCTAAATATTCGGACATGGGATAAGACGAAGACAGGTAGGGCGTTGGATATCCATAATAATTAAATGCAGAATAATTATACTGTGCACCCAACTTCAAGATGGCTTTCTCGAAGGCATGGGCATAATTTAATCCGCCTAAATTATCATTCAATTTCGCTTTTACCTCGGCTTCCTGCTGGAGATAATCCACATTCCCGTTCGTCGACCGATGCGAGAAGAAGACATTCAGTTTGTCCTTCTCCGTGCTCAGGATGTGATAACCAAAATCCCCGTCGATATTGAGATGCATCCCCGCGCCGAGGTGCAAGTAGCCGCGCCGCTTGTTGGCATCCAGTTGCGTCATGATGTTGCCCGACGGGAGGACGGTGATTTGCTTCTCCGGGTCGGTAGGCATCGTGAAGGGCGAATAGTCGATGGCGCGCTTTGTGACTTCCGGTTCTTTGACCTCCGGCAGGGTGTTCACCTTGTTGGCATCTTGCACGGTCGGGTCGTATTCACGCTCGAGCGTCATTTCGCGGTTCAAATCCTCTTTCTTTTCTTGTGCTGAAACCGTAACGGCAGAACCAAGCAAGACCGCTACACAAAGTACTTTCTGATAGTTTGTTTTCATCTTCTTTGTCTCCTCCTTACTTTAGTTTAGCCAAACGGCTTTCAATCATTTCGTTGATATTATCGTCGCCTTGGTAGTTCTTTTGCAAGCTATTCAAGTAAACCCTTGCCTGGCCGGGATCGCCTTTACGGATGTAAATATCCGCCCAGAGGATAAAGCCACGTGCCAACCAATATTGGTGCGGTGTGCCATTCTTGGCGAAGTCTTCGAGGACGGCTTCCGCATTCGTGTCGTCGTTTGCGTCGTAGTAGAGTTGCGCGAGGAGGTATTTGGCTTCAGCTCCTTCGGCGGTACGCGTATCTTGGCTAAGGAGTTTCAAATCTTCCAATGCCTTCGATTCCTGTCCCGCCTCCATGTAGGCTTTCGCCCGAACGTAACGAGCTTCGTTGGCGATTTCAGGCGAAACCTTCGGGTTCTTCAATAGTAAATTCGCACCGGTAAGCGCCTCTTTCTGATTGCCTATCTTTAGGGCGCAACGCATTGTGCCAAGGGCGGCCGCCTCTTGGTTCCCTGCGCTTTCGGCCAGCTGACTGAGGCGTTGGAATGTCTCCAGAGCAGCGGCGAAGTCTTCCGTCAGGTATTGGATTTCCGCTTTGCGCGCGGTAGCTTCTTCGAGGAACTTACGATCGCCGCTATCGATAACCTTTTGGAACATCGGCAAAGCCTCGTCATACTCCTTCAGGTTGAAGGCGATGTGGGCGAGATAGAAGTTGGCATTCGTACTGAAAGCGCCGTTCGGGTAATTCGCCAAGTAATTTTGCATGCTTCGGCGTGCTCCTTCGTTATCGCCCCGCATGAAGAGCTTCTCGGCGGCGATGTAGGTGAGCGAATCCTGCTCGTTTATATTAATATGTATATTTCCTCCGAGCGAATTGACGTAAGCCACATACGCATCCACGTCGTTCATATCGACATAGACCGATTTCAAATCCTGCAACGCCACGCGTGCCTCTTCGCTTCCCGGATAATGGCTGATGACCTCTTTGTATGCCTCGGCTGCCTTCTCCGGACGGTTCGTATTATAGTAAATCAACCCCAACTGGATGCCTGCTTTGCGTGAAAGGCTGCTTTCGGGGTATTGGTTGATCAATTGGAGGAAGGTTTTCTCCGCAGCTACATTGTCTTCGAGGAGGACATAACTACGTCCCTTCTCGAAGAGGGCGTCGTCCACGTAGGAGGATTCCGGATACTCGCGGATGAGCTGATTCATCACCCGTATCTTCCCGGCATAATCTTTTTGCAAGCCCAAGACGAATCCCTTTTGGTAGACAGAATAATCGCCTGCCGACGGGAGAATCTCCGATGCCCGGTTGTAGTTCTCTTCCGCGGCTGCATATTGGCGGTTCTGGAAGAGGCAATCGCCGATGCGGTTGAACGCGTCTGCATAAGAGGCCGCCGCGTGGTTCTTCTCCGTCTCCGTATATTGGCGGAAGCGGTTGAGCGCCGTGTCGTATTCCTGTTGCTTGAAGTAGCAATATCCTAAGTTATAATAGGAGAGGGCGTACATGTCCGTCCCGCGCTGCTTTGTGTTGTTTTGATAAGTGCGGTAATCGGAAATCGCATTGACATAATTGCCTTTCCTATATTCGCATTCCCCTCGCCAGAAGTAGGCGTCGTTGCGTGCCTCTTCGTTGTAAGTGCCCATTTGGATGGCGCGGGTGAAGTATTGCGTAGCCTCGTCGTATTGCTGGTTTGTGAAAGACTCCGTCCCGAGCTGGAAGAGGATGTTCTGCTTCGCATCCAATATCTTGAGGCTCGGATGTTGAATCTTCTCGATAGAGGCGAGCGCGGCGTGATAGTTCTTCGTCGTTAGATAGGTTTCTACCAGATGATCGTTCACTTTGTCGGCATACTTCGAGTTGGGGAAATCGTTCAAGAAGTCCTCGAAGATCGTCACCGATTCGCCAAAACCCGTAAAGGCGGTCTCGTGTATCAGCAGGGCGTAATTGTACATTGCCGCTTCTTTAATTTGTGAATCGTAGGAGGCGGTAGCGGCCGATTCGAACGCCATGCGGGCATCGTTCTTGTCTCCTTCCTTCAGGTAACATTGACCGAGATACATGTAGGCGTTTTGCGTCAGGGCGTCGTCTTCGCTCACCACTTGTGATAAGTTACTGATGGCGCGATCGTATTGCTGCTGGTTGAATTGACACACGCCGAGGATGTAAAGGTCGCCCCGGAGCGGATGCGCCGCCTCGTCGGCATACCGGCCGAGCATCTTCAATGCTTTCGCTTGGTTGCCCGTATGATAGTATGAATTACCTACGATGCGATACAGCTCCGTGTTATTCGAACTGTTCGGATATTCTGCGAGGAGCATTTCGCCCGCCTCGATGGCCTGCTTGTATTTATTTTGGATAAATAGGATTTGCGTCGTATAATAGGCCGATTGCTCGCGGTATTCCGCTTTGTCTTTCAGGGCGTCGAACTCGACCAGCGCCCGGTTATATTTCCCGTTGGCATAATCGATGTAAGCGACATAATAGGCCGAAGCATCGCGGTATTTGTCTCCAATCTCTTGAATGCGGGTGAAGTAGGCGTAGGCTTTTTCTCGTTCGCCCGTTTGGAGCAGCGCGTAAGCGAGGCGGAATGTGTATGCCTCTTGCTCATCGGCAGCCAGCAGATCGACATCCGCCTTGCGCAGCCACTCGAGCGCCTCTTCATATTCACCCTTTCCAAAAAGGAAAGAACCCATCAGATAGTTCACTACGTCTGTATGGCGTGAATCTGGATAGGTTTCCAGATAGGCTTCCAATTGCTCGCCAGCCGTGTCCAACCCTTGGTTGAACGCCGCATACGCCAGCATATAATCGGCTTCTTGTATCCAATCCGCGTCGGTCGCATGGTGTTTGTAGGCTTCCAGCTTGTCCATGCATCCGGCGTAATTCTTCAGGATGAACAGCTCTTTGCCTTCTACAAACAAACGCTCCGGGCTGGCAAACTGGTACGAACGTTGCGCGTCCGCCAGATGTGTCCCCAGCACGAGGCATAAAGGAATCAGTATTCTTTTCATTACAGTCCTTGCTTTTAGTAAGTTTATGTTTTCTAAATTGTTCGCAAAGATAGCATCTTTATGCTTTTATATGAAACAATCAAGTGAAAAATTTGTTTCGGTCATTTTGCGTACGCGCGTATTCTCTTTGTTTATTCCAAATGAAATTGCGCGGGGATAGCGTCCATGATGGCAAAGAGTTCATCGATGGTATCAGCCCGAAGCATAGCGACGCGCGTCTGGCGGAAATCGGGGATACCTTTGAATAGGGGCGTCGCGGCCAGGTGCCGGCGGATATGCAAGATACCGCGTCGCTCGTCCAACCGCGTTACGCTATCGCGCACCTGTTGCTTCAATACTTCCAGATACCAATGGAAAGACTTGGGCGGGAGTGGCTCGCCGGTACGGAGGAAATGCTTCACTTCGCGGAAGATCCACGGGCGGCCAAAGCTGGCACGGCCAATCATGATACCGTCTACACCGTATTGCTCGAACCGCTCGGCGCACGTTTCGGCGGAGGTGACATCGCCATTGCCAATGATCGGGATGTGCATCCGCGGGTTCTCTTTCACGGCGCCGATGAGCGTCCAATCTGCTTCGCCGGTGTACATCTGGGCGCGTGTGCGGCCATGGATGGTGAGGGCGGCGATACCGCAATCCTGCAATTGCTCGGCGAGGTCGACAATAATACGATGGTCGGCATCCCACCCGAGGCGGGTCTTGACCGTTACTGGAATGCACACTGCCCGAACGACTTCACGCGTAATGTCGAGCATCAAGGGAATGTTGCGCAACATGCCCGCACCGGCACCTTTGCCTGCCACGCGTTTTACCGGACAACCGAAGTTGATGTCCAGTACGTCCGGATGCGCGGCTTCGCAAATGCGTGCCGCTTCGACCATCGACGCCACGTCCCGTCCGTAGATTTGGATGGCCACGGGGCGTTCCTCGTCCGCCACGACCAGTTTCTGCTGCGTACGGTCCACACTTCGGATGAGCGCGTCGGCCGACACAAATTCCGTATATACCATATCCGCCCCAAAGCGTTTGCAGAGGAGGCGGAACGCCATGTCCGTGACGTCTTCCATCGGTGCGAGGAAGACGGGGCGCTCGCCCAAGTCGATATTCCCGATTTTCATATTCCTTCTTTTCAGTCCGATTCGTAATTCGGGCACAAAGGTACGGAAATATTTGCATCAACGGAAGAGGATGGCGAAACGGGTACTTTGCGGATAAAGGAGCGCTTCAGTCCATACCTCTTCCGCTATCCGTTCGCACTCTTCTACGCTCATGCCGCCTTCGGGCTGGTTCCAATGCCAGCTCATTACCTTCTTTTTCTGTTCTTTTTGAGTCTTCATACATGTAATCTTTTAATTGTTTTCTGTCTCTATGACACAGAAAACGGAAAAACCCTTACTTTGGTTGTGATAAATTTTGTTATCTTTGCCCCCGCGAATAAGCAAACATCGATTGAGCAAACTGATTCTTACATATATCCGCTGGATATTGCCCGTCCTTTTTATTTGTTATTATGGCGGGATTATCTCGTTTACGCACGTCCACGTGGTGAATGGCGTAACGATTGTTCATGCCCATCCATATAAAGGGCAGGATGCGGCGGGCGGGCATCAGCATTCGCTCCACGAGTTGCAATTGTACCATCAGCTGTCGGTCGTTTCGCAAGAAGACGATGCGATCCAACCGCTTGGGATTCCTCCTTTTTATCCGCTCTTCGTATGCTGGCTGGATGTGGAAATGCAAGCCGATGCGACGCGGGCGGACGTGGTCCATTTTTACCTTCGCGCCCCTCCTTCTCCCGTTCATGCTTGACAAACCGAGAAACCAGTACTATGCTTTCCGTAAAGCATAGGCATAACCTATTTCATTTACAATTATAAAAACAAACATGAACAAGATACTTTTATTATGGATTAGCCTGAGCTGTATCCTGCTGGGAGCTAAGGCGGAAGACGTGCGTCCTGTGATGAACCCGTCGGACGCCAACGTGTTCGGGCATGTCATCGACAAACAATCGGGCGAGCATTTGCCCTACATTAATATATTCCTGAGAGGGACGACCATCGGTACGGTAACGGACGCTACTGGGCATTATTCAATGACGAATCTTCCCGAAGGAACCTTTACGATTGTGATGAAATCCATCGGATATCAGACGATAGAGAAGCAAATCGAATTGAAGAAGGGCAAGACCATCGAGGTGAACTTCGAGGCGGAAGAGGATGCCGTGTCGCTGGACGGCGTCGTAGTGTCGGCCAACCGGAATGAAACTACCCGCCGCATGGCTCCTTCGTTGGTGAATGTATTGGACGCGAAAGTATTCGAGACGTCGAATGCGACCTCGTTGGCGGATGGATTGAATTTCCAGCCTGGTGTGCGTGTCGAGAATAATTGCCAGAATTGTGGCTTCCAGCAAGTCCGCATCAATGGATTGGAGGGACCTTATACGCAGATACTGGTCGATAGCCGCCCGATCTTCAGTGCTTTGACGGGCGTATATGGCTTAGAGCAGATTCCGGCGAATATGATTGAGCGGGTGGAAGTCATGCGCGGAGGTGGTTCAGCCCTCTTTGGTGCTTCGGCCATCGCTGGGACGATTAATATCATTACAAAAGAACCGCTTCGCAACTCTGCCCAGATAGCCCATTCGTTGACGATGATTGGCGGAAGCCGCTCAGATAACAATACGACCTTGAACGCTTCGCTGGTGACGGACGACCACAAGGCGGGCATTTACCTTTTCGGGCAATCGCGCCATCGTTCGTCGTATGACCATGATGGTGATGGCTTCTCGGAGTTGGGGCAGATTGATGCGCGAACCGTCGGTTTCCGTTCTTACCTGAAGACGAGCAATTACTCCAAGCTGACGTTCGAGTTCCACAATATCAGCGAATACCGTAGGGGAGGAGACCAGATAGACCGTCCGCCGCACGAAGCACTCGTGGCCGAGCAGACCGACCATATCATCAACGGTGGCGGCCTGAAGTACGACCTCTTCTCGAAGAACATGAAACATCGCCTGAATGCCTACGCCTCTGCCCAGCATACCAAGCGGCAAAGCTATTACGGCACGAACCAGAATCCCGACGCTTACGGGCATACGACAGACATGACTTTCGTGGGCGGCGCGCAATACTCCTATGAATGGGATAAGTGCCTCTTCCTGCCGGCCACGTTTACGGGCGGTATGGAGTATAATTACGATGGATTGAAGGACGAGATGTTGGGCTATCACCGCGTGGTAGACCAGAAGGTGCATATCGCCAGCCTCTTCTTCCAGAACGAATGGAAGAACGAGAAGTGGAGTTTCCTCGTGGGCGGCCGCTTCGATAAGCATAATCTCATCGACCATGTGATATTCAGTCCGCGCGCCAACGTGCGCTTCAACCCGACGGAGGACATCAACCTGCGCCTCTCTTACTCCAGCGGCTTCCGTGCTCCGCAAGCATTCGACGAGGATTTGCACGTGGCAGCCGTGGGAGGCGAGGTCTCGATTATCCAGTTGGCGGAGGATTTGAGCGAAGAGAAGTCGCAAAGCCTCAGTGCTTCGATTGATTTCTACCGTCGGTTAGGTGCGGTTCAACTCAACCTCTTGGCTGAAGGGTTCTACACCGATTTGCGCGACGTCTTCTATCTTCAAGAACAAGGAACGGACGAGCAAGGCAACCAGATTATGGAACGCCGCAACGGTTCGGGTGCCCGCGTCATGGGCGTGAACTTGGAAGGGAAGATGGCGTATGCCTGGATGCAGCTTCAGGCGGGCGTGACTATCCAGCGTAGCCGTTATAAGGAAGCGATGACGTGGAGCGAAGACCCCAGCATCGCCCCGCAAAAGAAGATGTTCCGCACCCCGGACCTGTACGGTTATTTCACCTCGACCTTCACGCCGTGGAAGTGGTTGAGCCTTTCGCTCACGGGCACTTACACCGGCAGTATGCTTGTGCAGCACATGGCGGGCTATATCGCCCAAGACCGCGAAGAGACGACGCCCGACTTCTTCGACATGAACCTGAAGGTGGCCTACGATATTCCGCTGTATAAGACGGTCACGCTCCAAGTGAATGCCGGCGTGCAGAACCTCTTCAACGCCTATCAGGACGACTTCGACCAAGGCAAGGACCGCGACTCGAAGTACATCTACGGGCCGGGTCTGCCGCGCAGCTATTTCGTAGGCTGCAAGATCTCTTATTAAGCAGGGAAACCTTGCGTTTATGACCCACGCGTGAGTCATGATTGCCACCCACGCGTGGAACGTTTTGTGTCCCACGCGTGGGTCATAATGTCACCCACGCGTGAGTCATGGTTGTCACCCACGCGTGGGTCATTTTTATAGCCTGCCTAATAGGAAAATCGGGATTTATCGCTAATTTTGCGGCATTATGATAGGAACTATAGTAAATACGCTTTGCATCGTGGCGGGCAGTTGCATCGGGAGCGTGGCCAAGCGCGCCATCAAGCCCCGTTACCAGTCAGCTTTGTATAATGCGTTGGGTTTGGCAACCATCGTATTGGGCGCGAATGCTGTCGTGACGCACTTGCCGGAGAGCCAGTATCCGGTGCTGTTTATTGCCAGTTTGGCGTTGGGTTCGCTGGTGGGGACGATATGCGACCTGGACGGGCGTTTCAAGCGGTTGGTGAAACGGTTTTCGCGGACAAACCTCGCCGAGGGGCTTTCGACCGGTATCCTGCTCTTTTGTGTCGGGTCGCTCTCGATGGTGGGACCTATCCTGAGTGCGCTTTATGGGGATAATACTTATCTCTTTACGAATGCGATGCTCGATTTGGTCTCGTCGATGATCTTGGCCAGCACGTATGGTATCGGCATGGCGCTGGCGGCTCCGGTGCTCTTTTGCTCGCAAGGGACGATTTACCTGATTACCTCGTTGGCGGGCAATGTGATTTCGACGGAGTTGATGAACGAGATCACCATCGTCGGAGGCGTACTGATTGTCAGTTCTGGCTTTGCCATCCTGAATATCAAGGATTGCAAGACCGTCAATATGCTTCCTGCCCTCCTTTTCCCTATTCTTTTCTTTGGGGTAAAGCAGTTCTTTTGAAGGAGTTAGAGGAGTTAAAGGGAGTTAGAGGAGTTAGAGCCGAATGCCTTATACAAACAAAAACTATTGGCTTTAACTCCTCTAACTCCCTTTAACTCCTCTAACTTCTTTCAATTAAAGCCTAAGCGGCGTCCCGTTATAGAAATCCAGTATCTTCGTGCGGAGGATGAACTCGTATTTTGCCTGCGCTTCTTCGGCCAGGCTCTTGGCGTAGTTCGTTTTAGCCTCGTTGTATTCGAAGACAGAGGATTTGCCGGCTTCGTACCGTTCGCGGGCATACTGGAAGGCGGTGTGGGTGGCTTCGACGGAACGGCCCGTCGCGCGGTATTTGCTCTGGGCGGCCGTCGCGTTGTAGTAGGCTTGCTGGATTTCTTTATAGAGTGCCTTCTTGGTGTTCTCCATCAAGAGCTCCTGGTTGTGGATGTTCAGCTTGGCCGTCCGGACGTTGTTGCGCGTCTGGAAACGGTTGAAAAGTGGAATCGTGAGCGAGAAGCCGATGGTCTTGCGTCCGTTCTGGTCCAGCTGGTCGGCAAACGAGGGTGAATCGATATCGCCCGTATAATAATGGTAATAGCCATTCGAATAGCTGGCGCCGAACGAGAGCTGCGGGAAATAGTAAGAGCGTGCCACCTTCAGTTGCTTCTTCTGGCTTTCCAAGAGATATTCCTGCTCTTTGATTTGCGGTTTGAAGGCAACGGCATGTGCGTAGATATCGTCGGGCGGAAGGATGCTGCCGAGGTACTGCTGCACGGCGTCGAGCGTGTCGGGCGTTTGGACGTCGAACGCTTCGCCGCTGCGCTCCATCTCCAGGCTCTGAGCCAGGTCGAGCAGGGCGAGGCGGACGTTGTTCTCGGCTTCCGTGCGGGAGACTTCGTCGTTGGCGGCTTGCGCCTTGATGTCGTAGAGTTGGGAGAGCGGCACCTTCCCGGCATTCACCATTGCTTCGGTCTTTACCACTTGCTCTTCGCTATAGGCCAACTGGAGCTCGGCGATGCGCAATAATTCTTTATTATAAAGTGCTTGCAAGTAATAACCGGCAATCTGGATGGAGAGATCTTCCTTCGCACGGTTGAGGTTCTCGACAGCAGCCCGGAGGTTCAACCGCTTGGCGGCAATGTCGCTCGGCGTGCGGAGCCCGTCGAAGATGGGCATCGTAAGCGAGACCGACGCCGAGGTGTTCGACGAGTTCTGGTCCGCAATCACGCCGGTACGCGAAGGTGAACGTCCGAAGTCGAAGTTTTGTCCTACCGAAGCATTCAAGTCGGGCAGCCAGCTGAATTTGCTGGTATGCAGTTCCACTTCGCGCGCTTGGTGTTCCACTTCGCGTTGTTTCAGGTCGATGTTATGTTCCAAGGCATAGCGGATGCACTCTTCCAAGGTCCATTGCTTGGTTGGCTCTGTCGTGGCGAAGCCGGTGAGGCTTGCCCAGAGGAGGAACGTGGTGATAATCGTTGTTTTCATACGCTTTCCGGGTGTTTAGGGTTGGGGAATGGCGGCTCCGCGTAGGGAGTCGTCGGTGGTAAGTCCTGCTTTTACTTCGATGTTGATGCCATCCGAGAGCCCGATCTGGATTGGATGTTTCTCGAACACCTGCTCCGGCTTCTCCTGTTTCAAGAGATAGACGAAGGTCGAATCTCCTTGGAACTCGACCGTGCTTTCGGGAATCGTCAGTACGCTGTCCGCCCGTTCGAGGATGATTTCCGCATTCGCACTATAACCGGCTCGGATAAAGGCATCTTCCGGCACCTGGAGCGCGGCCTTGATCTCAAACTGGATGGCCCCGTTCTCTTCCACGCCTTTGGGCGAGACATACTCCAGGTGCGCGTCGAGCTTCCGGCTCTCCATGGCGCCGATGGTGAGGATGATAGGCATCCCTTCGTGGATGCGCCCGATTTCCGTCTCATCCACATTGCCTTTGAATATCATGTCGTTCATGTCGGCCACGGTGGCGATGGTCGTCCCGTCGTTGAAGTTGTTCGCCTGGATGACGGAGTTGCCCACCTTCACGGGCACGTCCAATATCATGCCGTCGATGGTGCTCCGTATCTGCGTGGTGCTCGTCACGTTCGAGTTCTTCGAGATGCCGTCGCGCACGATTTCCAATTCGCTTTGCGCCGTGTTGCGTTCCTCTACGGCCTTGTCGTAATTGGCTTGGCTCGTCTCGAACTCTTCCCGCGCGATGACGCCCTGCTCAAACAGCTGCTTGTCGCGTTTGTAGACCTCTTCCACCTGTTTCAGCGAGATTTCGGCCACGTTCACCCGCGATTCGGAGCTATTCAGTTGCACCATTTCGGGGATGACTTTGATGGTGGCGATGATTTCGCCCGCCTTTACCATCTGCCCTGCCTCTTTCTTGATTTCGGCGATGATGCCCGAGATTTGCGGCTTGATTTCCACTTCGTAGCGCGGCTCCACGTTGCCTGTGGCCACGGCTTTCGTCTCGATGCTTCCCTTTTTGGGTTTCACCACCTCGTAGACCGTTACCACCGGTTGCGCCTTTTTCCAAAGGAAATAGAAAGTCCCGATGACTGCCGCCGCGATGCACGTCAGCAGCACGGTGCGCATGATTTTCTTGATAACTCTGTTTTTCATATCCTTGTTGCTTTTAGTTATTTATTCTTTTCGTGCTTGTCTGTATAAAACTAAATGGAATTTTTGCTGTTTCTGCATGGGAATAATAAAGAATCTGGGGTTCTTTGCTGTTACCGTGTGGGAATAGTAAGGAACCTGGGGTTCTTTGCCGTTCCCGTGCGGGAATAGAAAAGAGACTGGGGTTCTTTTCCATTCCCGCGCGGGAATAGTGAGGAAACCGGGGTTCTTTGTCATTCCCGTGCTGAAACGATAAAAAGACTCGGTCTCTTTGTTATTCCCGTGCCAAGATGGTCGATTACCCCTTGTCTTTCCGTATCTTCTCTCCTTATTCATCCCGTAATGCATCGATTGCTTTGATTTGCATGGCGCGCCAAGCCGGAATCAACCCGGCCAACAGTCCGCTGAAGAGGAGGACGATGGTCGCAGCCACGGCGATTTGTATATTCACGCTGGGGTCTTTCAGGATGATGTTGTCACTCGGAATCGCCAGGAGCAGGCGGTTCGCCAAATCGAGGAGGAAGACGCCGCAGCTCAGTCCGAGGAGGCCCGCCATCGCCGTCAGCATCAAGCTTTCGCTCATGACTTGCGAAATGATGTCGAACGGTTTTGCGCCCAACGCCCGGCGGACGCCAATCTCCTTGGTACGCTCCTTGACCGTCACCATCATGATGTTGCTCACGCCAATGACGCCCGCCAAGAGCGTGCCCATGCCGACAATCCAAACCAGGATGTCGATGCCGAGGAAAAGGTTGAAGAAGGTGGCGAACATCTCGGCGAAGTTGATCACCATCAGCGCTTGCGGGTCGTCTGGGGCAATGTTGTTGGGCTGGAAGATGATTTGCTTGGCCTGCGCGATGACTCCGTTCACATCGTAGCCCGGCAGGACGCTGGCCGCCACCAGGAAAATCTCATCGCCCAAGTGCATGCTTTGTTGCAACGCGCTGAAGGGGATGAAGACGCTCTCGGCGGCGCGCCCGTTGATGCTGATGTTCGACGATTTCGCCTTGGCCACGCCCACCACTTGGTAGTAGAGCCCGTTCACGCGGATGTATTTCCCGCACGGGTTGCCGCCCTGGAAGAGCGTCTGGTTGACATCCTCGCCGATGACGCACACCTTGCGCCGCTCGTGCTCGTCGATTTGGTTCAGCAGCCGGCCGAAGAGGGGCGACATGGCCTCGATGCCGAAATAGGCGGGCGTGATTCCTTTCACATGGTACGTGCCGCTCTTCTGCCCGTAGACGACGTTCTTGTCGCTGCTTGCGCCGAATATCATGGGGGCGATTTGGTCGATTCCTTCCACTTCGCGCTGGATGTTCGTGACGTCGCGGTTGCGCAAGTTCCATTCCCGCCCTTTGTTGAATCCCTTGTACGAGATGCTCGTGCGGTCGGAAAAGAAGAAGAAGGAATTGGTGGTAAAACCTTCCGTCTCGCCCAGCACGGCATTCTTCAGTCCGGTACCCGCGCCCAACAAGAGGACGAGCATCAGAATGCCCCAGAAGACGCCGAAGCAGGTGAGGAGGCTCCGCGTCTTGTTGCGGGTGATGGTGACCCATATCTCAATCCATCTGTCTCTGTCGAATAATAACATACGCTCAATAATTCTTCATTCTTCATTCACTACGCATGGCTTCGATCGCACTGATGCTGACAGCCTTTCGAGCCGGGAAATAACCTGCGAGGACACCGGCCGCCACAATCAGGAGCGTCGAGGCGAGGGCGATGCCGAGATTCACGGTCGGGTTGAGAAAGACCGTTCCGCCCTGTCCCGCGTTCTGCCCGACACCGGCCGCCTCCATGCCGCTATTAATCAACTCTGTCAAACCAATGCCCGATAACATGCCTACATAACCAAAGACCGCCGTGACCAGGATCGACTCGGTAATCACGAGCCGCAAGATCGATGCCGGTTTCGCGCCAATGGCTTTGCGGATGCCGAACTCCTTGGTGCGCTCGCGGACGGTAATCAGCATGATGTTGCTCACGCCCACGATGCCCGCGACGAGCGTCCCGATACCCACGACCCAGATGAAGAGCGTGATGCCGTTCATGACGTTGTTCATCATGCGGAAGCTCTCGGCCGTATTCCAAAGTCCGATGGCGTTCGTGTCGGAAGGGTCGAACCGGTGGAGTCGCGCCATGACGGCCCGGAACTCCTTTTCGAACTGCTCGTTCGCCTCTTCGCTCACGACGCCTTGCAACGTGAACGAAAAACTACTGAAGCCATATCCTTTATTATATAAGGTACGGGCGGTGGTGAAGGGAATGTAGGCCGGGGCGTTGCTGCTCTTGTCATCGTCGTTGTAGATGCCGATGACTTGCCACATCAATCCGCCCGCCTTCACGTATTGGCCCAGCGCGTGGCCTTGGGGAAACAAGACTTCGGCCATGCGGGGGCTGAGGACGATTACTTTCCGCTCGCCGTGCATGTCCAGTTCGTTGAGGAAGCGGCCGTTTTGGGCATCCACATTGACGTAATTGATTTTCGCATGGTCGGGGAAGACACCCTGCATTTGTCCGCTGATGTATTCGGCACCGACATAGAGCGTATCGTTGTGCCACACGTTTGCCGACATGAGGTCAATCTCCGGAAACAATTCACGCAGGATGGGCAAGTCCGTCTCTTTGAAGCGGATTTCCCGTCCAGACTGCATTCCTTTCCAAGGTTTATTGGTATAACCATTCCACACCTGGACTTTATTCATCGACATATTCCTGAAGTTGTGCATCACGCCGTTGCGCAATCCGTTACCCGCCGCGAGGAGGACAATCAGCATAAAGATGCCCCACGCGACGGAGAAGCCCGTCAGGAACGTCCTCAGTTTGTTCTGCCGGATGGTGCTCCAGATTTCCCGGAAGTTATCGAAATCAAACATGGCCTTTTCCTTTCTCGATGCTAAAGATGACGCCGTCTTTCAGGCGGATGATGCGGTCGGTCGCGTCGGCCACGGAGGGCTCGTGGGTGACGATGACCATCGTCATGCCCTCGCGGTTCACCCTTCGGAGCAGCTCCATCACCTCGACCGTGGTCTTGCTATCCAATGCCCCCGTCGGCTCATCGGCCAGGATGATTTGCGGATGGGCGATCAGGGCACGGGCGATGGCGACACGCTGCTTCTGTCCGCCGGACATCTCGTTAGGCATGTGCTCTGCCCAATCTTTCAAACCAACCATATCCAGGTATTCCATCGCCATCGCGTTGCGTTTCTTCCGGTTGATGCCTTGGTAATAGAGCGGGAGGGCAACATTCTCGACCGCATTCTTGAACGATATCAGGTTGAACGACTGGAACACAAAGCCAATCATCCGGTTTCGGAGTTCAGCCGCGGCGCTTTCGCTTAGGTCTTTGATCAATTGGCCGTTCAGTCGATAAGTCCCTGTATCATACGTGTCCAATACGCCTAAGATATTCAGCAACGTCGACTTGCCTGAACCGGAAGCGCCCATTATCGAAACCATTTCCCCCTTCCCGATATCCAAATCAATGCCTTTCAGTACATGGAGCGGCGCTCCGTTGTAATACGTTTTATTGAGATTCCGAAGTTCAATCATCTGCTTATTGTTTTCTAAATTTAAAACGGTGCAAATATATGTACAATTCTATATACCTTGTATCGCATAGTATTCTTAATTATGAAAGATTAACGGAAGAAAGAAAAGACTCCCCTGGCAAACTTCCACACCCCGGCATGAAAACTTTCGTTGCTGCCTATCTTTTCTCCGCGTATCGTCGATATTTGTGTATCTTTAGCCTAAAGATGCATATCTTCAAGCTAAAGATAGAGATTTTCTCGTTGTCTTTTCCTTTTTTCTCCGGCATGTTTTTACTTATTTATCCCGGTGAAAAAGAAAGGGTAAGAGGGGCGATTTTGAAAAAGGTGCGAAAAAAAGCGGAAGAAGCGCAAGGGCATTGCGTCTTTATCGCTATATTTGTGCATTATTTATCAAAACAGAGAGAAAAGATGAAACGTATTATTTTCATGCTGGCCGTGATGATGCTCTCGATCGGGCTTGCGGCGGCGCAACAAAAACAGGCGGTGATTTCGGCCAAAGAAACGTCGTATGACTTTGGCATTATTCAGGAAGCGGACGGGAAAGTCGCACATACGTTTGTGATAGACAATACAGGGACGGGCCCGCTGGTCATTACCCGCGTGATTGCTTCGTGTGGTTGCACGACGCCGGAATGGACCAAAGAACCGATCGCACCGGGAAAGAGCGGCGAGGTAAAGATAACCTACAACCCTGCGAATCGTCCGGGCGCGTTTGTCAAGACGATATCCTTGTATAGCAACGGAAAGAAAGGCAGCTTTATCCTGACGATAAAAGGCAAAGTAGTAGGCAAATAAGGAATCGAATAAAGTAGACGGGGTTATGCGCAAGTTCGGTTGGCAAATAGGAATGGTGTGCTTTTTCTGGCTCTTGGCGATGTGTGCGGGAGCGCAAGGGAAGGCGCAGATCGGTGTAGACAAGCAAGTGTTCAACTTTGGCACGATTGAAGAGGCGAAAGGGTTGGCGAGCCATGTCTTTCAGATAAAGAATACGGGCGATGCACCGCTGGTCATTTCGCGTGTGACGGCTTCGTGCGGTTGCACCCGGCCGGAATGGACTAAAAAGCCGATTGCGGTGGGCGAAAGCGGGGAGCTGAAGGTGACTTACAACCCCAAAGGCCGCCCGGGTCCTTTCTATAAAACGATTACCATTTATAGCAATGCGGGAAAGCCTCGCTACAATGTAGCGATTAAAGGAAATGTGACACCCAAGCCAGCCGCGCCGACCTTTACGTATCCCTACGCCATCGGCCATCTGAAACTGCACACCAAGACGGTGTTGTACAATAATCTACGGCAAAACGAGACACTGGGCGAGAAGATCAGCATCAAGAACGACGGGAAGACTTCGGTCTCGGTCGAGATTGGCAAGCTGCCCCATTTCCTGACCGCCGACGTGCGTCCTGTTTCTTTGAAGCCGGGCGAAGTGGGCGAGATTACTTTCTTGATGGACGGACGCGTGATGAAGCATAAAGGACGCCACCGGGTGAAAGTGCCGCTCGTGGTAAAAGCCGTGGGTGAAAAGGAGGTTGAGGAAGAAATCTTCGTGGCTGCCAACGTGATAGACGACTTTAGCAAGTTGAGCGCCAAAGAGAAGGCCAAAGGACCGGCCATCCATATTTCCGGCACGCTGCTCGACTTTGGCGAAGTGCCCTCGAAGAAGAGCGTCATCCCGTTCATAGGCAATAAATTGACGGGTACGGTCGAGATTACCAACCGCGGAAAAGAGGATTTGGTGATTTATAGCTTCACGTCCGACGACGAGCGCATTTCCATCAACCGTGGGAAAAAGACCATCAAGCCGGGCGAGACAACCACTTACAAAGTCTCTATCCGCCCCAAAGACGTGAAAGTACGCCTCGAAGCATTAGTGAATATCATTAGTAACGACCCGAACGGGCCCGTACGCCTCCTAAAGGTGACGGCCCATAAATAAAACATAAGCGTTATGGAACATCCGGAAAACAACGAAGCCTATAAGGGACTGAAGGTAAACAAAGGGATTGAGAACGCTCCGACCATCAATCCCTATCTGAAGAAGCGAATCCATCGCCGGGAATATAGTGTGTCCGAGTTTGTGGAAGGCATCTTGAAGGGAAATATCACCATCTTGAGCCAAGCCGTGACGCTCGTCGAGAGTGCCCGCCATGAGCATCAGGTCGTTGCCCAAGAGATCATCGAGAAGTGCCTTCCTTTTGCCGGACGTTCGATGCGCATCGGCATCACGGGCGTCCCGGGGGCGGGGAAAAGTACCTCGATCGATGTATTCGGCATGCACCTGATCAAGCAAGGACATAAGCTCGCCGTGCTGGCCATCGACCCGAGTAGCGAACGCTCGAAGGGCAGCATCTTGGGCGATAAGACGCGCATGGAAGCGCTTTCGCACGAGAAAGATGCCTTTATCCGTCCTTCTCCTTCGGCGGGTTCGCTGGGCGGCGTGGCACGGAAGACGCGCGAGACAATCATCCTCTGCGAGGCCGCCGGATTCGATACCGTGTTTGTCGAGACCGTCGGTGTGGGACAGAGCGAGACCGCTGTCCATTCGATGGTCGATTTCTTCCTCCTGATCCAATTGGCCGGGACGGGCGACGAGCTCCAAGGCATCAAGCGCGGCATCATGGAGATGGCGGACGGCATCATTATCAACAAAGCGGATGGCGACAATGTGGAAAAGGCCAAGCTCGCCGCCGCCCAATTCCGCAACGCCCTGCATCTTTTTCCGCCTGCCGAGTCGGGTTGGTTCCCCAAGGTGCTGACTTATTCGGGCTATTATAACTTAGGAATCAAGGAAATCTGGGACATGATAGACGAATACATGGCCTTCACCCGAAAGAATGGCTATTTCGAATACAAGCGGCGCAAGCAGGCGAAATATTGGATGTACGAGAGCATCAACGACACGCTCCGCGATACGTTCTATACGAATCCCGCCGTCCAGTCTCAATTAGAAATGACCGAACAGCAGGTGCTCAATAATGAGATCACGCCTTTCACGGCCGCCAAGCGCATGATGGATCTCTTCTTGACGCACATCCACTGATTTTCTCTTTTTTATATAAACGGCTTGCCGTTCATGCTTCCGGAGCAGTCGCGCGAGGCAAACGGCAGGCCGTTCGTGTTTCCGGAGCAGTCGCGCAGGGCAAACGACCTGCCGTTCGTGTTTCCGGAGTGGTCGCGCAGGGCAAACGGCCTGCCGTTCGTGTTTCCGGAGCAGTCGCGCGGGGCAAACGGCAGGCCGTTCACGTTTCCGGAGTGGTCGCGCAGGGCAAACGGCCTGCCGTTCGCGTTTCCGGAGTGCTCCTTTTAGACAAACGACTGGATGAGCTCGTCGAGCGTCACCAGTTTTTGTTCGCCTGTCAGCATATTCTTGAGGTTGATTTTCCCTTCCGCCATTTCCGTTTCGCCCACGATGGCCACGAACGGAATCTTCTTCGTATCGGCATAGCTCATTTGCTTCTTCATCTTTGCGGCTTCAGGGTAAAGCTCGGTGCGGATGCCGGCGGCGCGGACTTGCGCCACCAAGGGGAGGAGATACGCCTCTTCCGTCGGGCCGAAGTTGACGAACAGGAGCTGGGTGGTCTGCAGCGCGTCTTTCGGATAGAGGTCCAACTGGTTCAATACGTCGAAGATACGGTCTGCCCCGAAGGAGATGCCGACGCCCGAAACGCCCTCCATGCCGAAGACGCCCGTCAGGTTGTCATACCGTCCGCCGCCCGTGATGCTTCCGATTTGCACGTCCAAAGCCTTCACCTCGAAGATGGCGCCGGTGTAGTAGTTCAGTCCGCGTGCCAACGTCAGATCCAGTTCCAGCTCGGCGTGGAGCGTCAGCTTCTCGATGCGGTCGAGGATGAATTCCAACTCCTCGATGCCCTTCATGCCGGTTTCCGACGTAGCCAAGACCTCTTTCAAGGAAGCGATCTTCTCGCGGTTCGTCCCGCTGAGCAGGATGACGGGCTGGAGCTGGGCGATGGCCTCTTCCGAAAGTCCCTTCTCGCGTAGCTCGGCGTTCACATTCTCTAAACCGATCTTGTCCAGCTTGTCGATGGCCACGGTGATGTCCACGATCTTGTCCGATGCGCCGAGGATTTCAGCAATGCCCGATAGGATTTTGCGGTTGTTCATCTTGATGCAGACGCGGATGCCGAAGCGGTGGAACACCTCGTCCATAATCTGAATCAGTTCTACTTCATTAATCAACGAATTGGAACCCACCACGTCGCCATCGCATTGGTAGAACTCCCGGTAGCGTCCCTTCTGCGGACGGTCGGCGCGCCAGACGGGCTGGATTTGGTAACGTTTGAAGGGGAAGGAAATCTCGTTCCGGTGCTGCACCACGAAGCGGGCGAACGGGACGGTCAAATCATAACGCAAGCCCTTCTCGCACGCCTTGTTGGCAAACTTCACCGGGTTCATCTCCTTCAGTTCCTCGGGCGAGATGCCGGCAAAGCAATCGCCGGAGTTCAGGATCTTGAACAGGAGCTTGTCGCCCTCTTCGCCATACTTGCCCATGAGCGTGGACAAGTTCTCCATCGCCGGCGTCTCAATCTGCTGGAATCCATACAGGTGATACACCTCGCGGATGGTATTGAATATATAATTACGCTTCGCCATTTCTTCCGGCGAAAAATCTCTGGTACCTTTGGGTATTGATGGTTTCTGCATTGTATTCTTATTATTATGATATTGTTTTCTTTAATTATGGGAGTTAAAGGAGTTATCGCTTTGCTTAGGCGTTAAAGCCAAATGTCTTTATAGCTCAAAGAGTATCGGCTTTAACTCCTCTAACTCCTCTTAACGACTCAAACTCCTTTATTCTATAATCATCCCGCTTCCGAGGCAGAGGTGATGGTCCTTGTCATAGACTACACCATATTGTCCGGGCGCGATGCCTTGTATCTTGTCGTCCGATTCGATGCGGTACACATCTCCGATGCGGCGGATATAGCCGTGGGTGAACTCCGGTGTATGGCGGATCTTGAAGGTGATTTCCTTCGCGTCGTCGAACTCGCCCCACGGGTCTTCGGTGATGAAGTCAAAACCGTGCATATTAATGACCTTACCGTATTGCGTCTCTGGATCGTACCCGTTTGATACATATATAATATTGCGCCGGATGTCCTTCTTGATGACAAACCACGGTCCGCCACTCAAGCCCAATCCTTTGCGCTGCCCGATGGTGTGGAACCAATAGCCGTTGTGTTGTCCTACGACCTTACCTGTTTCCAACTCGATAATCTTCCCCGGACGCTTGCCCAAGTACCGTTCGATAAAGTCGTTATAATTAATCTTCCCCAAGAAGCAGATGCCCTGGCTGTCCTTACGCTTGGCGCTGGGGAGTTTCTGTGCTTCGGCGATGGCGCGCACCTCGCTCTTCATCAGATGCCCGATGGGGAACATCAGCTTCTGGATCTGGAGCCGGGTGATTTGCCCGAGGAAATCGGTCTGGTCCTTCACGGGGTCTTTTGCGGTCGAGAGCCACACCTTCCCGTCGATTTCGGTCGTGGTGGCATAATGCCCCGTCGCAATCTTATCGAAATCTTTTCCCCATTTGTCCTCGAAGCAGCCGAACTTGATGTACTTGTTGCACATCATGTCCGGATTCGGCGTCAGTCCGCGCTTCACCGAGTCGATGGTATAGCTCACCACCTTCTCCCAATACTCGTCGTGGAGCGACACCTGCTCGAAGCGGCATCCATACTTCTTCGCGATGTACGAAGTGATTTCAATATCCTCTTCCGCCGGGCAGTCGATGTAGCCGTCCTTGTCTTCCATCCCGATACGGATGTAGAAGATAGTCGGATCATAGCCCGCCTCTTTCAAAAGATGGACCACCACGGAGCTATCCACGCCTCCCGATACTAATGCTGCGATTTCCATATTTCTAACGTTCCTTTCTTAAATGCGCGCAAAGATACGGAATTATGCGCAATTTTCCGCGAAAACTTGGATGAAACACCTTGTAAAGGTACGATAGAAGAATATTAGGAGTTGATGCTTCTGATCATTTAGAGTGAAAATGGGGGTGTTTAGTTTGCAGTGACAATCTCAATATTTCGCCAGTTTCTTTTTTGCTCGTTCCAAACTTCCTTTAAATATGACTTCTTTATTTTCATCTAAAATAATAATCTCAGGGAAACCTTGTATATTCAAATACTTCAGAATCGAATCGTTTCCAGACACAGATACCATTGGAAAGGTACAATTATAATCCGCTAATATTTTCTGCCCGTCTGCGAATTGCTCATCACCGTATTTTACAAAAACAGATGTAAGAAATACCTCATTCTTTTCTTGTTGTATTTGTTCATACAGATCTTGTACTAAAGGAAATTCTCGCCTACAAATTCCACATGATGAAGACCAAAAATCCAATACTACATATTTCTTGTGCATCGATGCTATTTTTAGTGAATCATTTGCCGTCTCTACCTTAAAAGAAGAAATATTTAGTCCTTCGGGCAAACTACCATAAGCCACATAATCTCTCCATTGTGGTTCCAAGACGAACGAGAAAACATAAACAACAATCACTTTTTTCACTTTGAAATTTTACTTATCTTGTTGGATTATCTTCTGTTTAATGGCAATTTGCTTCATGCTTCTGTACTTTTCTGTGCTTCTTTGCGTAGGATAAATCGACGCCGTGAAATGCGGAAAGAACGGCGTGAATGGTTGGGTTTATAATTGTGGTTGGTGGTATTGAAAGGAGTGAAACAGAAAGTGGATGCGTTAATAATGGATAAAGACGAAGAGGCACGAAGACTGTGGAAAATATCCCTCAGTCTTCGTGCCTTCGTGTTTGAATGTTGATTCAATCGTCTTTATTTGCGATTTGCTTCCAATCGTATGGCTGCCTCTTCCAATCCTTCTGATTGTGTAGTGAGCTCTATCGGAAGGCCGGAACCATCTGGGGTGATAATCACTTGCGCATAGCCATTGAAGGCATGGCGATAGACAGGTACACCTTGTGGAAACACGTCCGGTTCTTGGCTGGAAGGATGTCCATTTCCAACACCGAGGATACGGCCATTTCGGATGGTGAAGTTGATTTTATTGACAGCTGTAGGAACAACACGTCCTTTCTTGTCCAGTACTTTAACTGTCAGAACAGATACGCCGTGACTATCAAGCGACATGCCGGTCTCACTAGTTAATGCCAGCGAGGTAGGTTCACCTGTTGTTTCTACCACTTTCTTGTACTTCTTTCCATCTTTCCAGCCACATGCCTCTACTTTTCCTGGGACATATTTCACACGCCAGGCGGGGATGTCATATTTTCCTACCTTTTTCTTACCTAAGCTGCGACCATTGATAAGTAGCTCCACCTCGTCCATATTGGTATAGAGATGGACATCAACAGAATCGGTACCGATACCATTCCAATGCGGGAGTACGTGAAGTACCGGATCATTTGTCCACCAGGCTTTATAATACCAAAAAGCATCTTTAGGGAAGCCACAATAATCATAAATGCCGAAATTAGATACGGTGCCTGGCCAGAAGTTCATCAAAGCCTCGCCACCATAATCGAAGCCAGTCCAAACGAATGCTCCGGCAATGTATTTCCGTGCGTCGACGTAGCGCATCCAGCATTGCGCCGTAGCTCCCCAGCCCGGATGCTCACGGTCATAGGCTTGGTGAAAATCTTTCTCCGGAAGAGTTTGATAGATACCACGTGTGGTGACAGTACTTGCCTCTTCGGTCAGAAGGCAAGGCAGATTCGGAAAATTCTCATGCACTTCGTCCAGGTTCCCAATGTTGAAGTAGTTAGAACCTTGCACGTCGACAGCCTTTGTAAAGCCTTCGCCCCAGCTTCCGTTCATGGCGGCAGTGCAGAGACGCTCGGGATCGTATTTTCGCAGGACCTGTTTCATGCGTTCCACTATCATGCGTCCTTTTTCTGTCCCTTGGATAGCGGGTTCTTCATTGCCCAAACACCAGAGGATGACGGATGGATGGTTTCGGTCACGGCGGACAATGGTACGGAGCTGTTCCAACCCTTCATCGCTGGAGCTGAGAACGCGCAGTTCGTCGAGTACCAACATACCAAGTGTATCGCAAGCATTCAGGACGGATTCCGTCGGTGGATTATGCGTCGCACGATAGGCGTTGGCTCCGAATTCCTTCAGTTTCTGGATGCGCCAAGCATTCAGCGGATCTGGAACGGCTATGCCCACGCCAGCATGATCTTGGTGACAGCACACACCTTGTATCTGCACCCGTTTGCCATTGAGGAAGAAGCCTTCATCTGCGTCAAAGCGAATGGTTCGTATGCCGAAGTTCGTATAATAGGTGTCGACTACCTTACCATCCACGAGCAAGTCGGTCTGCAAGGTATAGAGCACAGGATTTTCGAGAGACCAGAGATCCGGATTAGACACTTCCAGATGGCTTGTGGACGCTTCCGTCTCCAATGCGCCGACTTGGACAGTAGTTTCCGCCGAGGCCACACATTGCCGCGTAGGTGCCAGGATTTGGTTGCGGACACTTACCTCTTTCACATTTCCCCACTCATTAGATACTTCCACGACAGCTTGTACATGCGCAGACCGCTGGTCTTCACTCACCTGGGTTGTAACCAATGTTCCCCACTGAGCTACATGTATTGGTGCCGTTTGGATAAGCCAAACGTTCCGATAAATTCCGGCTCCTTCGTAGGACCATAGCTCTGATTGGGTGGCATCTACACGGACAGAGATCACATTCTCCGCCTCCGGCTCATAATTCAGGCATTCCGTCACATCGAAGACAAGGGGCACATAACCACTCTCGCCTTTGCCCAAATAAATACCATTCATCCAGACCTGTGCATCGCGGAAAATGCCTTCGAACTCCAACGTGTACCGACAGCCTTTTTGCAACTTAGGTTGGAAGGTTTTGCGATACCAACCGACGCTGTTCTCAGGCGAACGACCGCCCAGCGTCCGGTATCCTTTGATCTTAAACTGACTTTTATCGTAGCCCAACGCCATGCCCCAATCATGTGGCAAGGAGATGGAATCCCAAGCGCTGTCGTCGAACGCTTGCGTATGTGGAACCCGCAGGGAGGATTCCTGGTCGTTTTCCAACATGGTGGATTCCTGTAGAAATGCTATCTTCGAAAAGGAGAGCGCCCGGCCATAGTTGAAATCTTTTGCGGGGTCGGCCGCATGTCCTTTCGCGAACCGCCAATTGTCGTTCAGCAATACTTTCTCTCGTAGCGATTGCGCCGCCACTATGGACCACGACCAACACGCTAACAACATACAAATAATTAGTCTCATATTTTCGTCTTTTTTATTAGGTTATGCCTCATTTTAGTTTCTTTATCTCCACTCCTGGGGTGATGCCGTTGGCGTTATAGGCGTCTATCATGAAATAATACGTGACTCCTGCATTCAGTCCGGTCAGTTCGAAGTGTGTGCTATCGGTCACTTGGAATGTGTGATAAAGTTTATCCGGCGCGATACCGGCGCGAATCATATAGCCCTCAGCCCCCTCGGATGGCTCCCATGCCAATGTCGCGCGGCAGGCATCACTGGGATGGGCCGTAATCGTGAAGTCTGGCGGCGAGGCCGGTTGCTTTCCGCGTCCATGCCCAAAGATACGGAGCTCGCGCAAAGAGACATTCCCGGATACTGTATACTTCTTGTTCTCCCATTTGATATAGCGCGCGGCGAAGGGAGTTTCAAACTCAATATAATCATGTGGCATATCGGTACGTTTATTCTGCTTGTCGGCAATGACGTACCACGTCTCTCCGTCGTGCGAGGCATAGAGTACATAGCTTTGGTACAGTCCCGGTTGTTGTCCTTGCCCTGTCGCGCCATATTCATCGTAGTTCACTTGAATGGCGGCAATGTCCGATTCATTTTCCAAGTCTATGATAACCCACTCGTCCTGGTTTCCTTGAGCTACCCACGCCGTGCGAATCTTTTCATCCATCAGGTACGTAGCGGGATAGTCCGCCAAAGCAGAGGAGACGGTGACAGGCTTATTCCGCGACAACAGCATCCAGGCAGGGCGTTCTCCCGCTTCGGCTGTTCCCGGCAGATATTGGGGATAATCCCCCCACGCTGTGTCGGTGTACGGGAAACCGTCGGCGTCGAACCCAGCAGGATAAAACGATACCCGGCGTTCAAACATGTGCCGCACCGAAATGGCATTGGTTGCCGCTTTCCAGTACGCTTTCCCTACTTGGAAGAGACAGCCGTGGCCAGCTCCGCCGATGAATCCAGTGGGTTTGTAAGCGACCGGGCTATTGGGCAAATAGGTAAAAGGCCCCAGCGGATGTACTGAAACATAGGCACCATCAGCATAGGTATCCCACTCCGTCCCGGGCGCTGCGTATTGCAGGTAATATTTCCCATCGTGCTCCGTCATCCAGGCGCCCTCTATATAGGGACGACGCTCCAGCTCATTCTTTTCACCAGGGCGTTCCCATCCATGTGCTTTCGTATCGCTATTCAGGCACGCGATCGGTTCCCCTTGGGCTTCGAGCGTATGGATATTGAAGCATTGCCCTTGGATTGGATCGGACGGTGAACTCCCGTAATAGAGGTAAAGCGAATCCCCTTCGACGTAAAACGCCGGGTCCCAATTCGCACCGATCCGCTTCACCTCCTCCCATTCGCCGGACTCGGGATGGGCAGAACGATAGAGCATCGCCTCCCCCCGCGTAGAGCCTACGTAATAGAGAAAATCCTCATGTACAAACAGCCCCGGCGCATAGTCTTCGATAGGAAGCACCGAATCTGGAATGAAGACATATTCCCATGTATTGAAATCTGAAGAGTACCAATAGCCGGAAGACTTCGAGGCAAAGAGCCAATATTTCCCGTGAAACGGAACCACGACCGGGTCGGCAGCCTCACGAATCCCAGCACCTTCCGGAATCTTCATAAAGCGATAGCTCAAGTTGAGCGGATTACAAAATGTTTTTGGATGGGCCGCTATTCGTGCGTCTATCTTCTTGTTGGATTGGCAACTTATCCCACAAACGAGGATCGCGGCCAATATGCCATACATACTTGCTTTCATTTTGCTGCGTTTTTGGGTTAAATCTGCTTATTTACTTAATATACTTGATAGGTATCTCCCTTAATTTCAAGCGGGTAAAATACCCCTTCCGATTGGAAAGGCTGCCCGCCACCGATGTAGACATCCAGCTTCCCGGCGCGTTCCATCAGCAAGCCTTCCGAATCCACCAGGGCCAGTTCTTCGGGTGTGAGCGTGAAGCTGACTTCCTGGCTCTCTCCCGGCTCCAGGCTGATGCGGTGGAAACCTTTCAGGGCGCAGATAGGTTTAGGTTGGATATTCTCCCCGGTATGCGAGAGGTAAAGCTGGACCACCTCTTCGCCTCCCCGGTTTCCGGTGTTCTTGACGCGCGCCTTGAAGATAATCCCTTTTCCTGTCTGCACGATCGAATCGACGGGGCAAGGCTTGTAAGCAAACGTGGTATAGCTCAACCCATACCCAAAGGGATAGCGAACTTGTCCGCGGTAGTAGCGGTAGGTACGGTTCTGCATCGAATAATCCTCGAAGGGGGGAAGGTCTTCATCGCTCATGTAGGTTGTCAGCGGCATTCGCCCGGCCGGATTGTAATCGCCCAGCAAAATGTCGGTAATGGCATCACCTGCTGCCTGACCGCCGTACCAAGCCTGGAGGATGGCATCAACATGTTGGCTTTCCCACTCAAAACTCATGACCGAGCCAGACATGTTCACCAGGATCAGCGGTCGCCCGGTCTTTTCCAATTCCTTGAGCAAATCGAGCTGGACTTTTGGGAGCTTTGTCGATAGGCGGTCTCCACTCGCAAAACCTGCATAGCCATCGGCACCGGCATCACCCGCCTCTCCCTCGTAGTTGGCATTAATGCCCGACACGAAGATAATCACGTCCGCTTTTCGTGCCCTTTCCGCAATGGCTTGGAAAGAGGGCGCATTTTCGAGGAGGCGCACATGGTCCACGCCTTTCATATAGTCGATTTCCACATCATCGCCCAAGCGGCGTTGCAGGCTCTCCAAAGGTGTGACGATTTCGCTCGGCGTCCCGAAATAGTTCGCCAGCAGTGTCTGCTCATCATCCGCATTGGGGCCGATGAGCGCAATCCTCCGCAGCTTTTCCCTCTTCAGCGGAAGGGTTTGCCGCTCGTTTTTGAGCAGTACCATCGATTTGCGCGCCATCTCGTAAGCCTGCTGCTGATGCGCTTCACATTCGATGACGTCCCTATTAATATGGCCATAAGGATTTTCATCCGCCGGGTCGAACAGTCCTATCTTGAAAAGGATCGTCAGGAGGCGTTTGAGCGAGACATCCACGTCGCGTTCCTCAATCAATCCCTGCTGCACCCCTTGCTCCAGAAGCTGGTAAAGGTTTCCACACTCCAAGTCAGTTCCTTTCAGCACTGCATCACTCACGGCTTCGACGTCCGTAGCATGTGTCTTATGGTTGTGGGCAAAATCATTAATAGCCCAACAATCAGAGGTCACGTACCCATCAAACTTCCACTGCGCACGAAGGATGTGGTGCAGGAGTTCATTATTTCCACAGCACGGCTGATTTTCGAGCCGGTTATACGCGCACATGACGCCGTGCACTTTTTCCTTGACCACTAACTCGCGGAATGCCGGCAAGTAGGTATCCCAGAGATCGTAGGCACTGACCGACACATTGAACGTGTGTCTGCTGGCCTCTGGCCCACTATGTACAGCATAATGCTTGGCGCAGGCGACGGCTTTCAAATGTTCCGGATCATTTCCCTCCAATCCGCGGACCATGGCAGCTCCCATTTTCGCCGTCAGGAATGGATCTTCCCCATACGTTTCCTGTCCGCGGCCCCACCGGGGATCCCGGAAGATGTTCACATTCGGTGTCCAGTATGTCAAACCTCGGTAAGGCCCGCCTGTCTTTCCTGCCCTCAAGTCCTCATTGAAGAGCGCCCGCCCTTCCGATGAGATCATATCCGCACTTTTCTGCATGGCTTCCGTGTCGAATGTCGCCGCCAGGACAATCGCTTGGGGAAAGACAGTCACTTTTTCCTGCGTGCGAGCTACTCCGTGCAGTGCCTCGTTCCACCAATTATAGGCTGGAATCCCCAGGCGTTCGATGGCAGGCGATTGATGCTTCATCAGTTGTACTTTCTCTGACAATGTGAGTCGGGAGACGAGGTCATTAACACGCGCCTCGATCGGGAGCTCCGTATCCCGAAAGGGATAATCCTGCTGGGCGATCACCGCATGGGAAGAGGCCAGCAAAAAGAGCGAACAAACCAGTTGTTTTATCATATCATCCGTATTTTTAGTGTTTATGGATATTGTCTTTATTCGTTTTTATAGTTTCTCTGCAAGGTAAGACAATCTTTCTACCTATTTGTACCCAATTTTCAGGTATTTTTTCTCCTATTTTCTTCCTCCCCTTTTTCTAAGTAAAAGATGAGGAGCCGAAAGCTACTCTCCTGCAGAGTTCTGGCCTCTTCACAGGACACTTTCAGGCTCCTCTATTGACAAGCGCAATGTCTACTTCATCAAATCACGTCCAGCTCAGTTGGATACTCAATCACCATCGGTTTTTCGAGCGGCGGATTTCCCTCGCCATTGTAGTAAGTCTCTA
>CALUZR010000028.1 GCA_944325335.1 uncultured Parabacteroides sp.
CATTGTGGACGAAAAATTCTTCCTCTACAGGCTTTCTATGATTTATGCCTACCCACATTGATTTTCCGCTGACCCGTCTTTACTTATCCCACGACAACGGAAATCGAGGCATAAAAAAACTGCCAGATGAACAATCACCCGGCAGCCCAACTAAATCAAAAACCTTAAAACTATGAAATAAAATAAAAAGGCACGGAACGAGAGGCTCGAACTCCCGACACCTGGTTTTGGAGACCAGTGCTCTACCAACTGAGCTAGTTCCGTATTGCGAGTGCAAAGGTAAGCATATTTTGGAAACTTCCAAGCATAATGGGCAAAAAATATACTTGACAAGCCTAAAAATATTTCTTTGCGCAAGAAAACGCGTGTTTTTTCCCAGAATATTTGCAGAATCAAAAATTATGCTTACCTTTGCACCGTCTTTAGGAAACGAGGTTCCGCGAAGACGGAATATGGTGAATGTAGCTCAGTTGGTTAGAGCATTGGATTGTGGTTCCAAGGGTCGTGGGTTCGAGCCCCATCTTTCACCCCATTTCAGGCGAGAGGAGATATTCCAAAACGGGATATTTCCTCTTTCTTTTTTCGGGAGAAATCGATTAGATACGGTTTTTTCGTGGCAAACCGACTTTCATACCGAGATTTTTTATATTTTTGCACTGTATTTATACCAAATAGTAGCGAAATGAATCTATTAGAACTGAGTGAACAGGAAATCATCAGACGGAATAGCATGGCGCAATTACGCCAGATGGGAATTGAGCCCTATCCCGCCGCAGAGTATGTAACCAACGCGTTTTCGAAAGAGATAAAGGCCTCCTTCCAAGACGACGGCGAGCCGCGCCAAGTAAGCGTGGCCGGACGCATCATGAGCCGCCGCATCATGGGGAAAGCCTCTTTCATGGAACTGCAGGATTCAGAAGGACGCATCCAAGTCTATATTTCGCGCGACGACATTTGTCCGGGCGAGAACAAAGACCTATATAATATTGTATTCAAGAAGCTGCTCGACATTGGCGACTTCGTGGGCATCCGGGGATTCGTTTTCCGTACGCAGATGGGCGAAATATCCATCCACGCTGAAGAGATCACCGTGCTGTCCAAATCGTTGCGCCCGCTGCCGATCGTGAAATACAAAGACGGCGTGGCCTACGACGGATTCAACGACCCGGAACTGCGCTACCGCCAACGCTACGTGGACTTGGTGGTCAACGAAGGCGTGAAGGACATCTTCCTCAAACGGGCCAAAGTATTGAAAACGATGCGCCGCGTGCTCGACGACGCCGGCTATACGGAAGTGGAAACGCCCACGCTCCAATCCATCCCGGGAGGCGCCAGCGCCCGCCCCTTCATCACCCACTTCAACGCACTGGATATAGATATGTATATGCGTATCGCCACGGAGCTTTACCTGAAACGCTTGATCGTGGGCGGCTTCGAAGGCGTATATGAGATAGGCAAGAACTTCCGGAATGAAGGGATGGACCGCACGCACAACCCGGAGTTCACCTGCATGGAGCTGTATGTCCAATATAAGGATTACAACTGGATGATGTCGTTCACCGAGAAGTTGCTGGAAGAGATCTGCATGGAGGTGAACGGTTCGTGCGAAACCGTGGTCGACGGGAAGACCATCAGCTTCAAAGCACCTTTCCGCCGGTTGCCGATCCTCGAGGCCATCCAAGAAAAGACCGGATACGACTTGACGGGCATGGACGAAGCCCAAATCCGCGAAGTATGCCAGAAGTTGAACATGGAAATCGACGACACCATGGGCAAAGGCAAGCTCATCGACGAAATCTTCGGCGAATTCTGCGAAGGCACCTTCATCCAGCCGACTTTCATTATCGATTATCCGGTTGAAATGTCGCCACTGACGAAAATGCACCGCAGCAAGCCCGGCCTGACAGAACGCTTCGAGCTGATGGTCAACGGAAAAGAATTGGCCAACGCCTATTCCGAGCTCAACGACCCGATCGACCAAGAAGCCCGCTTCAAAGAACAGATGCGCTTGGCAGACAAAGGGGACGACGAAGCGATGATCATCGACCAGGACTTCATGCGTGCCCTGGAATATGGTATGCCGCCAACGAGCGGAATCGGAATCGGAATCGACCGGTTGGTGATGCTCATGACGGGGCAAACCACCATCCAAGAGGTGCTGCTCTTCCCGCAAATGCGCCCGGAAAAGAGCGTAAAGAAAGATTCGGTAGAGAAATACGTGGCCATTGGCGTAGACAAAGATTGGGTGCCTGCTTTGCAAAAAGCCGGCTATGTGACGCTCGACGTCCTGAAAGAGGCCAATCCCAACAAAGTGCGCCAAGAGCTATGCGAACTAAACAAGAAATATAAGCTGGAATTGGCCAACCCGACGGCGGAACAAATCGCCGAATGGATCGCCAATGCAGCCAAATAAAACGAGATAAGCATGAATTTGCCTGGTAAAATTGCAATCATGGGAGGTGGTAGCTGGGCTACCGCCTTAGCCAAGATTGTACTTTCAACTCAAGAATCCATCAACTGGTATATGCGGCGGGACGACCAAATCCAGGCGTTCCTCCAGACAGGACACAATCCCAGTTACTTGTCGGCCGTGGAATTCGACTTGGAGCGGATCACGTTTTACTCCGATATCAACCAAGCGATACAGGAATCAGACACGCTGATATTCGCCACGCCCTCGCCTTTCCTGAAGCAGCATCTGAAAAAGGTGACGACTCCGCTGCACGACAAGTTTATCGTTTCGGCCATCAAAGGCATCGTGCCCGACGAGAACATGCTGATTGCAGATTATTTCGCCGAGTATTACCACGTGCCCATCGAGCATATCGCCGTCATCGGCGGTCCTTGCCATGCCGAGGAGATTGCCTTGGAGCGCTTGTCGTACATCACGTTGGCCTGTCCGAACATCGAGTATGTGAAGCAGCTCTCTCCCGTGTTCCGGAATGCCTATTTGCGGAATTATTGCTGCAAGGATGTGACGGGAATCGAGTATGCCTCTGTGTTGAAAAACGTCTATGCAATCGTAGCAGGCATTTGCCATGGCATGAAATATGGCGATAATTTCCTCGCGGTGTTCATCTGCAACGCCATCGAAGAGATGCGCAACTTCCTGTATGCCGTCCATGGATTGGACCGGGATATCACGGATTCCGTCTATTTGGGAGACTTGCTGGTGACGGCCTATTCCCGCTTCAGCCGCAACCGCACGTTTGGCACAATGATTGGGAAGGGTTATTCCGTCAAAACAGCCCAGCTCGAGATGGAAATGATCGCCGAAGGATACTACGGGACCAAGTGTATCCACGAAATCAACGAGAAATATAAAGTCAATATGCCGATATTAGATGCCTTGTACGCGATTCTGTATGAACGGAAATCGCCCACCATCGAAATCCGGCAATTAACACAAACATTCAAATAAACACCGATAGTTGCTTTATGAAAAACATTTGTTTAAACATTGAGAAGGCGTTAGGAACCGTTTCCAAAGAACAAGTTTTCGCTCGGGAAGCCGAATCCAACGCATGTATGGCGACCTTGCATAATGGCACGGGCGCAGGTAATGACTTTTTAGGCTGGCTGCATCTGCCGTCGTCAATCACAGATGCGGAACTGGCGGATATCGAACAGACAGCGGAAACGTTGCGCTCGAAATGCGAAGTGGTAGTCGCTATCGGTATCGGTGGAAGCTACTTAGGCGCACGGGCCGTCATCGAAGCCATGAGCCATAGTTTCGACTGGTTGACGACCGACCGCAAGAATCCGGTCATGTTCTATGCCGGGCACAATATCGGAGAGGATTACTTGTATGAATTGTGCGAAATCTTGAAGGGCAAGCAATTTGGTATTATCAATATCTCTAAATCGGGCACCACGACCGAGCCGGCCATTGCTTTCCGCATCTTGAAGAAACAATTGGAAGAAGCCGTGGGCAAAGAGGAGGCGAAACATCGCATCGTGGCAATTACCGATGCGCGCAAAGGCGCCTTGCGTACTTTGGCCACACAGGAAGGATACAAGACATTCGTCATCCCCGACAACGTGGGCGGCCGTTTTTCGGTTCTGACGCCAGTGGGCTTGTTGCCTATCGCCGTAGCGGGCGTGAATATCCGCGAGCTCGTGGCCGGCGCCGTTTCGATGGAAAAAGCGACAGACGAAAGCGTGCCATTTGCCGAAAACCCGGCGGCCATCTATGCGGCCACGCGGAATGAACTCTACAAGGCAGGCAAGAAGATCGAAATCTTGTGCAACTTCAACCCCAAATTGCACTACATCGCCGAATGGTGGAAGCAGCTTTACGGCGAAAGCGAAGGCAAAGAGGGCAAAGGAATCTTCCCGGCAGCGGTGGATTTGACAACCGATTTGCACTCGATGGGGCAATGGATCCAGGAAGGCGAGCGCACGATCTTCGAAACGGTCATCTCGGTAGAAGCGATGGAACACAGCATGATCGTCCCGACCGACGCGGAAAATCTCGACGGACTGAACTTCCTGGCCGGAAAACATGTGGACGAAGTGAACAAGATGGCCGAGCTGGGCACGCAGTTGGCGCACGTCGACGGCGGCGTTCCGAACCTCAAGATCTCGCTCCCGGCTATCACGCCTTACTACATCGGCCAGCTCTTCTACTTCTTCGAGAAGGCTTGCGGCATCAGCGGCTATATGCTCGGCGTGAATCCATTTAACCAACCCGGCGTGGAAGCGTACAAGAAAAACATGTTCGCGCTCCTCAACAAGCCTGGGTATGAGAAGGAAAGCGAAGCAATTAAAAGCAGATTATAATATTAATTGTTTTCAGATAGTAAATATTTAGCGGAAAAGTGCGCTGCGACGGCGCGCTTTTCTTTTTTAAGTACGATGAATCATGGAAAAAGAAACGATCATTCAAGCCATTCATAACTATGCCCGCGAGACGGGACAACGGTTAAACCCGAAGGCGGTCCTGTTCGATATGGACGGTGTGCTCTACGATTCGATGCGCCATCATGCGCGGTCGTGGATGGAAATCTCGGCGCGCCATCACCTTTTGGCCGAAGAGAAAGATTTTTACCTTTGGGAAGGACAGACCGGAGCGGGCACCATCAACGCGCTCATGCAGCGCACGTTCCATCGCGACGCGACTGAGGCGGAGAAACAAGATATCTATGCCGAGAAGGCGGCGCTCTTCACCCGTTATAATGACGGCTCGCCGATGCCGGGTGCAGCGGATGTCCTCCGCGAAGTGTGCGCGTCCGGATTGCAGCGCGTGATTGTCACCGGGTCGGGGCAGCGGAGCCTCCTCGATAAGCTGGAGCACTCGTTCCCCGGTTGCTTCTCGACAGATAGAATGGTGATGGCGTTCGATGTAAAAATAGGGAAACCACATCCGGAGCCTTATCTGATGGGATTGCAGAAAGCTGGCGTGCAGGCGAATGAGGCGATTGTGGTGGAAAATGCGCCGATGGGCGTGCATGCAGGCGTCGCAGCCGGGATTTTCACGATTGCCGTCAACACAGGACCACTTGCCGACGCCGACCTGCAAAACGAAGGCGCCCATCTTTTGTTTCCTTCGATGGACGCCTTGGCTCATTCCTTCCCGCTGCTGATGGACGCGGTTCATTTCACGTAAGCAGCCTTTGCCAGGAACTCATAGCTCTGCTGCACGCTGGCTACTGGGTTTCCATCGGTATAGGCTTCGACTTCGACGAACCAATCCTCGATGCCGCTTGCATACATTTGCTGGAAGATCGGCTCGAAGTTCATCTTGCCGCTCGCCCCGATTTCCTTTTCGTCTTTGATGTGCACGGCGCGGATTTGGTCGGCCTTCTCCTTAAGGAGTTTCACCGGGTCGCCTCCGCCATATTGCGCCCAATAGACATCCAGTTCGAAATGCACGTTCTTCTTGTCCACATTGTTTAAAAGGAAATCGTAGATCAGCGTGCCTTCCACTTGTTTGAACTCGAAAGCATGGTTGTGGTAGCCGAAGATCAGCCCAGCCTGGGTCGCCTTCTCGCCGACGCGGCTGTAATAATCACAATACATCTTGAGGTAATCGAGCGTGGTCTTGTCGTCGACCGCCATCCACGGTTGGATGATGAACTTCGCGCCTACTGCGCGGTGCGCTTCGATCGCGCGATCCCACCAAGCCATGATTTCCGCGTCTTTCTCCTTGTCGTATGCCTGGCCCACGTGAGCGCTCACGCAACGCATGCCGAGGTCTTCCACCCGTTTGCGAAAGTCCGCTGGTTCCAATCCATAGATTTTCCCATCCTCGTAGTTGGCCATTTCAAGGTTCTTGTATCCCATTTTAGCCACGGTTTCGAGCACCGGTTGAATGCCCTGCTTAGCGATGTCGTCGCGCAAGGAATAAAGTTGCAATCCGATGTTCTTCGATTGGGAGACAGCCTCTGCCGCCGTTTGGGAAGCAGCTTGCGTATTCGATTTTCCACCGCAAGAGGCCAATAATTGCGGAGCCAGAAGTCCGCCCGCCACCATCCAAGAGGCGCTTTTCAAGAAATTTCGTCTGCTTTGCATAGTATTCTATTTTAAAATGTCATTTTGCTTAATTAGCACCGCGAAAATAGGGATATATTTTTGGAAAAGCAACACGAATGGGCTAATTTTTTTCTCTTCCGCCATGAATCCATCCCGGATTCTTCCCAAGAAACCTTTCCAATCCCTTCTTTACTGTCATTTTTACTAAAGTAAAGTTTAGGAAGGCTTCTTGAAGTCTATTTTAAAATAAATATATTTCAAGAAGACTTCTTCGACTCTATTTTGAAAGAAATAATACTGTAGAAGCCTTCTTTAAGCACTTTATAAATAAAATAGAGCTAAAGAAGGGCTTGAAAGGAACGCTGCTTCCATTTTCTATTCATTTCTTTGGAAAGAAAAGAACAGAAAGAGCATTTGCAAAACGCCTAAAATCCATGTACCTTTGCAGCCATGGAAAAGAAAGCATACAGGGATTTATCCAGTTTCTTGGGGAAACTTTTTGAGGGGAAAGTGCAGAAAATATCAATCAACGCCGGATTTTCATGTCCGAACCGCGACGGGACGAAGGGCTGGGGCGGATGCACATATTGCAACAATCAGACGTTCAGTCCGGATTATTGCCAGCGGGAGAAATCCGTATCGCAACAACTGGCAGAAGGCATCCAGTTCTTCCGCCGCAAATATCCGGAGATGCGCTACTTGGCTTATTTCCAATCTTACACAAACACGTATGGCGACATCGAAGAATTGGTGACGAAATACGAAGAGGCGCTGCGCATGGAGGGCGTCGTCGGCCTGATTGTGGGAACGCGACCCGATTGCATGCCCGATGCGCTGCTGGATTATTTCGCGGAATTGGCGCAACGGCAGTTCGTGATGGTGGAATATGGCGTGGAGAGCACGCTGGACCGCACATTGCAGCGCATCAATCGCGGGCACACGTATGCCGAAGCGGAAGAGGCGATCCGGCGGACGGCGGCGCGGGGCATTTACACCGGAGCGCACCTCATCCTCGGCTTGCCAGGCGAGACGCGGGAAGAAATCCTGCAACACGCCACACGTATTTCCCGCCTGCCGCTCACGACACTCAAACTCCACCAACTTCAACTGATCCGACACACACGCATGGCACGGGAACAGGAACTGGCGCCCAGCGATTTCCATCTCTACGACGTAGATGAATACGTGGATTTGGTGGTGGACTTTGTAGAACGGCTCAATCCAAATTTTGTGGTCGAACGATTCGTGTCGCAGTCGCCCAAAGAACTGCTGATCGCGCCCGATTGGGGACTGAAAAACTACGAATTCGTGGCGAAAGTGGACCGACGGTTCGCGGAGCGGCAGACGTGGCAAGGGCGGCTATATCAAGAAATGCAGGGATAAGCGCATTCGGCGGTCTCCATGCAACGGCGGATATCGTCCACGGTTCCAGAGAAAGGACCGATGGCCTCGATCTTCAACGTTGACATGGCAGCAGCAAAGCGGCCTGCGTCGTCAATATTCCACCCTTTGGCGCGGCCGTAAAGATAGCCCGTCATATAGGTGTCGCCGCAGCCGGTCGCATCGACCACTTCGTGCGGAAGATAAGCCGGGATGATGTGGAAATCCGTCCCGTCATAAATCACAGAGCCATTGCTACCAAGCGTGAGCAACACCTCCTTGACGCCCCACGCGTGAAGCTGGACGGCGGCGACCATCGGGTCGTTCGTGCCCGTCAAGGCCAGCGTCTCCGGTTCGTTCGCTTTCAGGAAATAGACATGGCGCAAGAACTCCTCTTTCCGTTCCCAATCAACCGGGAAAACATCTTCGCCTTGCACTTCGCGGAGATAGCCTTGCGCGTCGATGGAGATGCGTCCCTTTCCCGATAAATATTTCACCACTTCGAGGGAGAAATCGTCGGCCAGCAGACTGCCCAAGTGGAAAATCTGCGCCTCAACGTCTTGCAAATATTCCACCGTAAACGGATCCGCCTTTGCCAAGACATGCTGCGTGCGGTTATCTTGGTTCTCTCCGTAAATATTCTCGAAGTAAACCGATTGGCGGGAAGGCATCACCTTGACTTGAATGCCCTCGCGGCGCATTTCGTCCACCACATGCATATCTTCCTCGCCCAAAGCCGTGACCAGCATATAATCAATCTCCGGCAAACGGCGGATGGCGTGCGAGAAATAATAAGACGTGCCGCCTGGCTGATGCGCCGTGCGCCGCGGCGTGATAATCTTATCGTGCGTAATGTGTCCTATACAACAAAGTTGGTGTTTCATATCTTCTATCTAATTTATTATTGTGTTTGTATGCATTACGGCACGCAGATGACGCAGACTAAAGCGCAGATGACCGCAGATCTTTTTATTAGAAAGGAATCCTATTATTGCGAAGCCAATAAAAATCCGCGTAAATCTGCGCTTTAGTCTGCGTTATCTGCGTGCTATAAATACAGATATTAGCTAAATCGGGCACAAAAGTAGGAAAATCCGTTAAATGCGGAAAGGTTTTTCGGCGCTTATCGTCCACTTTCCTCCTTTGTGCTGAAAATAATAGAGGCCGGGAGCCGTCACCTTGAACTGCTGCCCTTCGACCATGAGTTCGCCCGGCTCATAGACTGCCGCCCAGGCTTCCGCCTCTTCCGGGAAATAAACCACTTGCGCCCGGTTATCGTTCTGCAAAAGGCTGATGCGGTTCAAATCGAAATGGGAAACAGTGTCCAGATCGGCATGGGGCAAGACGAGATAAGCATAACTTCCCGACGAAGGACGCGCCCCGTGCCGCAGATAAGCCAAAAAGGTCGCGCCTCGCACCGTAGACGGACTATACATTCCCATAAAGTCACGCCATTGCCCCTCGCGTGGCATCGCTTCCACCACGCAGGTGTCTGAACTGAAGACAATATATCCTTTATCCTTGTGATAGAGGCGCAACTCCGGTTGTGCAAACGACTGAGCGCCGGAAAGCGGTTGCCAATTCTGGCCGTCCCACACTTTCGCCTCGCCCCGCAAAAGGCACTGGTCGAGCGAAGTCGTCACCGAAGCAGAAGAATCCGACGCGATGCCCGCGCCCAGACAAAGGACGAAGGAATTGGTAAACAACCACGCCTTGCGGGCATGGAGGCCGTCGCGCCGAAGTTCCATCGCCGAGAAGCCGCGCTCGCCCACTGTCAGTCCGCCCACGAGGTTCGATTCGTTGCGCGAGCCCGTGCGGTTCACGTCCGGAAATGGAGTTGTGGAATCCAAAGCTTCGTAGGAAGTCACGCCCGGCACCTTGCGCCAATCCCAGAAAGGAAAGACATTCAGATATTCCCGCGCGTCGGTATAAAAATAGGTCGCGCCGTCGCCCAAGTAATAGCCCAAGAGATTATCTTCGTTGACATGCTCCGTGCCAATCACGCGGAGCGACGACATGCGAAGCGAAGCCATCCAATCGCACCTGCGATGCACCGTATAATCAGAATCGTCGAAGTGCTTATGGCCGACCAGCGTGTTCGCATTCCGAGGAAAGCCCTTTTGCAGTCCTAAATCAGCGGCTGCAAAGGCCAATGCATAGGCTTTATGCAAGGGCGCATTATGGAAAAACTGTCGGCCGAGGGCATTGATATCCATCGTGCGATGCCAGATTGTCCAGTGGAAACCCTTCTCGACCAGCGAAGTGAGAATCGTCGCTTTTTCCGCCTCGAAGGCATATTCCGTTCCCGAAAACAAGCGACTGAAAAAGGCCATGCTGGTCACAAACGAAAGTCCATAATTCCCGAACTGGAGTTGCGGTCCATGCTGATGGAAACTCCAATCCGGCTGGATGCCTTCTGCTTCTCCGAGCCGGATTTCAGAGGCAATCGTATCCCGAGCAGCACGGACCAACGTCGCATCGTCCTCGAGAAGCGCCCGAATCAAGACGTTGCCCGCAAGCCAGACCTTGTTTTGTCCCGTCATGCCAAACTTCGCCTCTTCCATCAAGCGGATAGCCGAGGCTTTTTCCTCCTCGCTAAGTTGCTCTTCCATGAGGATAAACGCCGGTCCGAACGTTTTGGGCACGCCGATTTGGTTGTACCACCAGTTCAAGCAGCGGGGTTTCGCCGTAAACCAATAATGCAACGCGAGGTGAATCGCCTCCTCCACTTTGTCGGAATGATAATAAGCCGTCCCAGGCGTGTGATAGAGCTTGGCCAATTCCAAGACGCGGTCGGCATGGAGCTTCGGTTCCCAACCGGAGCGTTTCGTATCTGCATAGTTAATATCACGCCACTGACCGTCCGGATTCAAAGCACTCAAGTAATCCGTTATCAATACTAAATCGAACGGATAACGCTGGTGAAGTTCCACCACGACCTGGTCAGACATTTCCGTCTCAGGCAGAATCTGTCCGAGATCCGTCGACAAAGAATCCTTTGCCTCAACTGCCCGCAATAATATTTCCCGATAATTCTCCTTCAACTGGCGAAGAGATTCGCTTCCCTCCGCATGCCCTGTGGAGAAATTCACCCAACAAAGGCTTATCGCACCTATCATATAAAGTAAAACACGTGCCATCTTCCCTCCTATTTATTGCTTCTTGCCAAACCAATTATTCGTCTGATTTTCCACCGGACGAACGACCATATCGGGTTTCGTCCCTGCAGGATAAACCACACACGATTCCCCTTTCTCCAACTCAATCTGCCAAACGCCTTCGCCTAAACGAATAGGCTGAATCATTTCGCCTTGCCGCTCGAAGACGGGACGAACGATGTCAGTCTCCAGCACACAGGGTTCGCCCGCCAAGCTCTTTATCTCGATAAAGGCAGTCTTTCCTCCTTGCCGGCTGGCAGAGATGGAAAAGGCGCCTTCCGCCCGGAAATCATAATAAGCAACATCTTGCCAAGCATCTGGCACGGCTGGAAAGACGCGGATTTTCCCGCCCCAACTCTGCAATAACATATCGTGGATGGACTGCACGCCGGAGAGCGGCGTCTCAATCACCGGCCCCGACTCGCGATACAACGTATTCACGCTCAGGAAGCGCCCGAATAATCCGTTCAGATAAGAAAGGGCATCGTTTCCTTTGCCCAAGGCCGATGAAATAGACGAAGCCCCGGTTAGCGAATAGCCTTGGTGTGCTCCCGCCTTGCTCTGCCAATAATTCAACGACTTTTCAATCAAAGCCGCCTCGTCTGCATCTTCTTTATTAATCAGGTATAAGGGATAAGCCATCAAAAGATGCGAATAATGGCGGTGCGAGAAGGCGTAAGGCACATTCCGCCCAATGCACATTCCGTTCTCGTCCTGCGGATAAGGCGTCAGATTGTCCAATACATTTTGCCATTTGGGTATCAACGGGTCGTCGATTTGCAGACGCTTGGCCGATTCTATCAACGTCTGGCATCCCCACCGAAGCAATGAAAGGTCGTAATTGCAATCCTCCGCGCTCCCATATTCGGGCGAGAAGGTGGCGGGCAAGTGCAATTTTCCGTCTTCCTCTTCGCGCAAGAAATAGAGATAATAATTGATAGCGCCCTTCAGGAGCGGGAAAAGCTTGTCGCGCAAAAGGGCATCGTCCATCTGGTGACGGTAAATCAACCAAAGGCTATGGCATGCCCACGTGAGATTGCCCACTTCGGCGGGCGTATCCACGCCGGGAATGCCCACCGGATCAGAAGCCCCTTCGAAGTTTGTCGAGCGTGCCAAGCCATAAGCCCCCTCGCGATAAGGCTCTTTCAGGTTCAGGCGGAGCTGGTCCAAGTGATCATAAAGCGTATGTTCAAGCGAGCCGGCGAGCGAAAGCCGGTTCGAAGCATTCAAAGGCCAATAGCTAAGTTGCACGTTCAGGTTCCACCACGCGTTCGGCCAAGGCGTCACGGTCAGCCACGGCCCCGTACAATCCATCAAAGCTCGATCGCCCCGCGTCGCCGATGCCAGCTTATACATTTGGATCCAATAGAAATTCTCCTTCTGTCCATCGGGCAAAGTCAGGAAGCTGGCCGGATAATAGGCATGCCACCACGCGCGGTGCGTCCGTTGAAGTTCGGCATAACCCGTCCGGAGGGCGTCGTCCAACGTCTTCGCACTCAGCTCGCGGGCATTGGTCTCCGGATACGTATGTTTCAATGTCACCCAAAGCGTACGCACGTCGCCTTCGTGAGTCTCTTGCCAACGGACGGCCGTCCCGCCTCCTGCCTGCAGTGGTTGATAGGAAACACCTTCGGTTTTCGTAGAATCGACCTCGACGGGCGGATTCAATGGATACTGTTCCGGCATGGCGGCTTTCCAATCGGGGTTCTGCTTGGCAAAGAGCCATCGCGGACTTTCCGACGGAGCGGGTTTCCATTCCCAACGGCAATCCGCCTCGCCACCCTCTGTCCAGAGCTGGGTCACAATCACCATTTGCTCGCTATGCACGAAGCTTCGCACATGAATCTTCCCGCGAGTGGTCGAAATGTCGGCCGTTGTTTCGGCATTCCATAAGTCCAGACGCATCTGTCCGCCTGTGATTTCGCCACAGGGATGAAGCGCGAAGTGCCCCGTCAGGAGGCGGCATTTATGAAACAGGTCGTTCTTTTCCGGCCGATGGTCGTGCACATTGCAATCACCCGTCTCGAACCGTAAGTAATTCTGCCCCGGTTCTTTGTAAATCATCCAACCGAGCATTCCATTGCCCATATAGGCCGACTCGTACCAATACTCCGGAAGCACGTTCCAAACCAAATCCTGCTTCTGCATAAACTGCTCCCAATCAACCTCCAGACGCGCCTCACTCTTCGTCCCGGCACACCCGACACCTATTAACAAAAGGAGAGACATGCACGCCGCTCTCCACGCAAACCTTTTAAAAGACATCATACAATAATACTAATGTGTTCTTTTTCTATTAAATCTTACCTTATAAATCTTATAAGGAAACAAAGATACAATAATTTTATTTCCCCTGAAAATATTTGAAACCATAGGCGTGCATTCTTCCGAAAACAACGATAAATTCTTCACGTATCGTCGATATTTCTTTATCTTTAGCCTAAAGATATACACATATCGTCGATATTTGTACAAACATCGTCGATATTTATAGAAATCTCAGTTAGCACAACAAGTTTGCATAGCCCTGAAAAGATGTTTTCATCCCTTTCTTGCACTTTTTAAGCGAAACAATCCGAAGAATATTTGGCTGATAAAGAAAAAAGACGTACCTTTGCACCGCAAAAATCAAATAATAACAAACAAAAACAGTATTAAATCGTATGAACAATTACGAAACCGTTTTCATTTTAACTCCCGTTTTGTCTGATGCTCAGATGAAGGAAGCGGTAGACAAATTCACTGGCATCCTGAAAGAACAAGGTGCGGAAATCGTGAATGAAGAAAATTGGGGATTGCGTAAATTAGCTTATCCTATCCAAAAGAAATCTACTGGCTTCTACCAGCTGATTGAATTCAAGGCAGAACCGTCGGTTATTGAAACATTGGAAGTGAACTTCCGCCGCGACGAACGCGTGATTCGTTTCTTGACTTTCCGTCAAGACAAATATGCAGCCGAATATGCCGCAAAGAGAAGAAGTTTGAAATCATCTAAAGAAACAGTAAAGGAGAATTAATTATGGCAGCTACTCAATCAGAAATCAGATATTTGACTCCGCCTACAGTAGACGTGAAGAAAAAGAAATATTGCCGTTTTAAAAAGAACGGTATCAAGTACATCGACTACAAAGATCCGGAATTCTTGAAGAAATTCTTGAACGAGCAAGGAAAGATCCTTCCGCGCCGCATCACCGGTACGTCGTTGAAATTCCAACGCCGCGTAGCGCAAGCCGTTAAACGTGCACGCCACTTGGCTTTGCTTCCTTTCGTAACAGATTTGATGAAATAATAATAAAAGAGGAGACAGAATATGCAAGTTATTTTGAAAGAAGACGTAGCTAACTTAGGCTACAAGGACGATATCGTAACTGTTAAATCGGGTTACGGACGCAACTTTCTAATCCCCACGGGTAAAGCAGTTATCGCATCAGAATCTGCCAAGAAAGTATTAGCTGAAAACTTGAAGCAACGCGCTCATAAGTTGGCTAAAATCAAAGCAGACGCAGAAGAGTTGGCTGCTAAATTAGCGAATGTGAGCTTGACAATCGCTACCAAGACAAGTTCGACAGGTACTATCTTCGGTTCGGTAAACAATATCCAGATTGCAGACGAATTGGCAAAGCAGGGTTTCAATGTCGACCGCAAGATTATCTATATCAAAGAAGCAGTGAAGGAAGTAGGCAACTACAAAGCTACGCTTAAACTCCACAAGGAAGTATCCGTAGAAATTCCTTTCACGGTTATCTCTGAAGAGTAAAAATAAAATTATGTAATAGGAAGAGAAGATATGCCCTCGCGGGCTATCTTCTCTTTTTTTATATGCCCACCAAAAAATTTCCCTAAAAAATTAGAATTATATCAGAAATTATTCCTATATTTGCGGCATCTCTAAGAAGATTCAGCGGAATCTTTGAGATTTGACATACTGAGTTAAAGCATTTACGATATTATTCCTCACATCGAAAATCGCCAATTTTTGTTACGTCGGGATAATAAACAATGAATGCTTGCACTCATAGCTGTACTTTTCATATGAAGGGAAAGGTATATCATATATCATACAGCATAGAGTGCGGGCTGTTGTTTTTATTATTGACGTAACAGGTGTTTGGCGATACCTCGATGTGAAATAATAAACAACAAAACCCGCACTCTTTTTATGTTTTTTCATAATCAAGTTTGGTGAGTTGGAAGTAGATGCTAACCGGTTTAGAAACTAATTAATTAATCCATTCACAAATAAATTATTGTATTATGAAAAGAAAATTGTTTACTTTTTTGATGGCGTTCTTGGCGATAGCCGGGAATGCGGTGTGGGCAACGGTTACTAATCCTACGAATGCCAATGAGGATAGTCCGTTTGATTTAGCTTCGGAGTCTGTTAAAATTACAAATGATGGAACTTATTGGATTAAAAGCTCTTCGCAAACGAGTAATGGCATTGAAGTTGCGAATAGTGCAAAACCTACTATTTATCTGGTTGATGTTGATATCAATGTAGCTGGTTCCGCTATTGAAATTAAGAGATTAGCTGAGCCTACTTTTGTGTTGATAGGTGAGAATAAAATTACTTCTGCGGGTAATATTTTATCTGGTACGCAAAATAAGGCAGCCATTGATATTGCCGATGAGTCATCTTTAACTATTTCTGAGAAAAGTACTGGTATTCTGAATATCAATATGACGTCTACTCGGACAGGCGAACAAGTTGCTATTGGTGCAGGTGGTACTGGTGCGCCTTACGGAGATCGTGGCACAGCAGAAGATTGTGGAAGTTTGATTATCAATGGCGGTACAATTGAAACTAATGGCTATGTAGGTTATTTTTATAGCCATGCAATAAAATTGGAAGAAGTCAATGGTAATGGTGGTAATGGTATTTTGATTACAAAGAAAATCTATTACCACAGTGACAATGCTACCAAAGATAATTGCCAGTTAGAAAGTGGTATTTTATTTGAGGATAATAAAATTGGTACTGTATACGGCCAACCAACCTTAAACTCACCAATTCCCGAAGGCTATCAAGTTAATATGGATGGCGCGACGGTAACTGTAGGTGAAGGTAAGAGCTATACGGAAGAACAATTTAAGGACTTGGATAAAGGTACTTTGAAGGCTTATGCTTTGTCTTATAAAGCAGACACGCCAACAGGTTTGAATATAACAGATCCTAATCCTTTGCCCGGTAAACAATTTGTCGGCATCAATACACCATTGATTTCTATAAAAACAACTATTCCAGTCAATTCATATCATTTCTGGGGTTGGTTGAATAAAGATTTCTATACGGCTACTCCTTCTTCTGTTCCGTCAAAATTGGAACCATTTGAAGTTTCTGGCGTATGGATTGTAGATATATGCACTGTGGAGAAAGAGAAGGCAGGTGAAAATGTTTCGGTTGATTTAGTTTATCCGACAAGTGCAGCCAGCATGTTTACTGCTGCATTAAAAGAAGGAGATGCTTTGCCTAATGACTTAAAGTTGGAAGGGATGACTGTCTCTGGCACATTGAATGAAACAAAAACAGTGAATTACAATGTAAGCCTTACAGATGGCGATAGCGAGGCAAAGACATCTGTACTGAAGTTTATAGTGAAAAATGAAAGCAGTGAAGAATCTACCGATATCTCAAGCGCAGGTTATAATCTTAATATCGCTGAATTAACATACAACGGGCAAGAACAAGAAGTTCCTGTAACTGTAGAGGATGAGCAGGGTAGTAAATTGACAGCTGGTACAGATTATATGGTTACTCCGGCTAAAGTAAAAGATGTCCAAACTGAAGGTTATAGCATTTCTGTAGAAGGTATAGGTAAGTATTCTGGCACATTAACGGGTACATTGACTGTAAAACCGGCTACGCTTAAAGCAACTGTAGATCCGATCACCGTAGAATTGAATGGTGAAGTAGATTTTACTAAAGCAAAAATCACATACGTTGATAATGCGAAGCCGTTTGGTGATGATGATGTAACTGTTGATTTGGGTGACGGCGTTTTAGTGGATACAAGTACTCCTAGTTCACAAACGTATACTTATAAGTCTGCTGTATTGTCTGGAACAGATGCTGGAAATTATACACTTGTTGGAGATGTAACGGGTCAAATCATTGTTGGTGATGGGGAACATAGCGGCGATGACGGCCAGACCGACATCAATAATGACAATATCAAAGTCTTCGTGAAATTGGATGAAGGCAAGAAGTTCGTATATGATGGTGATATCCAAGAACAAGACCCGACTCACTTGGTCGTAGTGATGGAAGAAGGAAATCCTGTTCCTTATGAAGAAGGTGAAGACTTTGAAGTAACCTTGAATAGGGGTGAAGAGGAAGATGTGCCCTTTAAAGAAGCTGGTGAATACGATGTAGTTGTGACTCCGAAAGGAGATAAACTGACAGGCGAACCGGTCGTTTTAGAGAATGCACTGAAGATTTGGCCTAAGCCGGTAAAGGTCGTAGCCAAAGATATCTACTATACCATCGGACAAGAAGAAGAGGTCAATATGGAAGGTGTTTTAGCTATTGAAGAAGGTGGCATTTGCGCTGCGGATGAAGGTTTGACTATTGCTATTACGACTTCAAGCCTTTTGACGCAGGAATTCTTGGAAACGTGGTGCACCGCTCCGGGTACTTATTCTTATACCTATAAAGGTGTTGAGATAGAAGGCTTAGGAAATAACTATGAGGTTGCGAATAGTGGTGATGTGAAAGGCAACATCATCGTTACAAAAGAATTGAGCAATGATGAAGAGTTGCAGCTGGGCAATTCGGATGATGCAGAAGCGGAATTGATGTTAGGTGATGGTTAGGTTTACGACAATGGCCGTTACAAACGAGTTTATGATGGCAAAGACCATCCGATAGAAAGTATCTTCGTGAAGATTATGCAAGATGACAAACCGGAATGGAGCGCATTATCGGCTGAAGATTTTGAAGTAACGGGTGATATTGCTTCTATTAAAGATGCCGGAGAGTATAATGTGACAATTACACTCAAGAAATATTATAAAGCTTCTGTGGACTTGAAGCTGCGGATTAACATGAAAGAGTTATTTGTCGATTTAAATCTGCCGACAGAAGTAGAAAGTGATAAAGATATCACTACCATTTGGAGTACAGACGATGCTATCTTCAAAGGTGAAGTAGCCAATGATGAGGGCAAAGGAAAGATTGAAGGTACACTTTCTGTTATTTCTTCAGATGAAAATAACATGACTGTACAAATTGAAGGATTAAAACTTGCAAGCAATAGCCCATTCCAACCGGAAAATTACGAACCGGTTTATATGAATAATGGTAAGAACGTATCGTTGGATGAAAATGGAGATGCTACAATCTCTGACATTACAATTGTTAATTCAGATCCGGGCAAAGCTGAAGACTTGAAGCCGGGTGAAAGCGGTTGGTCTTCGACAGATGGAAAGAACTTCTATCGTGTTTATGACGGAAAAGAACATGCTATCACTTCTATATCTGTAAATGGCGAAAATATGACGGATGGCTTTACGGTGGACTACAATGAAGCCGACAAAGTGAAAGACGCCGGTATTTACTTGGCTACAGTAACATTCAAGGATAATAGTTACGCCCCGACTACGATGGTTTTGACAATCACTAAACGTCCGATGCACGTATGGTTCAATCTCCCGGCTACAGTTGAGAAGGCTGGTCAATTACCAGCTGCAAATTATGTGAAATATGAAGAAGCTACGGAAGGCCGCGGCTTGATTGCTGCGGAAGGTACTCCTGTTGCAAGTGGCGATTTGTCTATCAGTTTGCCTATCGACGGCAAGTGCAGCGTGAAGTTGATGAATTTTGCGTTGGCTAAGAACGAAGCTGGTTTCTTGCCAAGTAATTACTTGGTTCAAGTATGGGATGCTACGCAAGGCAAGTGGATTGATTATACAGAAGGTACAGAAGTCGTTATTGTAGATCCAAACGACCCGGATAATGACGGTCAGAATGATGAAGGTAATCCGAATGGAGATGGCGGAAGTGGCATCACGGTAGAAGACCCGGACGAACCGACCGACCCGGATAATCCAGGAACAGACCCGGACGACCCCAACACGGATCCTGATGACCCAAGTACAGACCCCGACGACCCGAACAAACCGGGCGAACCAAGCGACCCGAACAAACCGGGACAAGGCGGCGGTTCTACGAATAATGCTTACAAACATTATCAAGTAATCATCGAAGAGGAATGTGATGGCATCGACTTATCAGTAAGCCGTGGTTTAGTCCGCGAAGGTAACCAGGTAAGTATCTACATGGAGATTGCAGAAGGTTGCGATACGACGGGTATGAAACTCGAATACAAACGTAGTCTCTTCGGCAGCTGGGAAGACCTGAAGCCACACGAAGGCGTGCAACCGGGCGAATACATTATTAAAAACATTCGTACCGATATTTATGTACGAGCTACGGGCGCGAAGATGAATGGCAGTGCAACCGGTATCGAGGATGTGGAAAATACCCAGATTCAAGTCTATGCACAAGATGGCAATATCCGTATTTTCACTCCGGAGCTGGTTGAAGTACAAATTGTAAACATGGCAGGTGTCGTCGTGAAGAATGCCGAACAAACAGGCTGGCAATCTTACGCTGTCGACCGTGGCATCTACATCGTCCGCGTAGGCGAACAGGTATTCAAGCTGAAGCTGTAAGATAGAATAGAAAAAGGCCGACGCGAGTCGCCCCGTTTTAATATGTTTTATTAGTGAATAGAAAAGCGGAAGGAAGCTTTCGGGCTTACCTTCCGCTTATTTTTTCCTTTTTCGTCCATTCTGTTTCCATTTCTTTTCGTAGTTTTGTATCCATAAAAAATCATCCTAACATGAAGGTACAGATAGAAGAAAGTTGGCGTCTCCGTTTGCAAACGGAATTCGACAAACCCTACTTTGCGGAGTTGGTAGCTTTTGTGAAACAAGAGTATCGCCAAGCGCAGGTATTGCCGCCGGGACATCTTATCTTTCGGGTATTCAATACCTGTCCGTTCGAACAAGTAAAGGTAGTCATCTTAGGGCAAGACCCTTATCCCGCGCCAGGATTATATGATGGCGTCTGCTTTTCGGTGCCTGAAGGCGTGCCTATCCCGGGGTCGTTGGCCAATATCTTCTTGGAAATACACCACGATTTAGGCAAAGACATCCCCACCTCCGGCAACTTAGACCGCTGGGTAAAGCAAGGCGTACTCTCGATGAATTCCGTCCTTACAGTACGTGCTCACGAGACAGGTTCGCACCGCAACCAGGGTTGGGAAACATTTACCGATGCCGTCATCCGCAAATTGAGTGACGAACGCGACCATCTCGTTTTCATGCTTTGGGGAAACTACGCGAAAGCGAAAGCTCCTTTAATCGATGCCCATAAACACTTGATACTAACCGCAGCCCATCCTTCACCCCGTTCTGCCGACCATGGTTTCTTCGGCTGTCGCCACTTCAGCCGTGCGAATGCATTCCTCAAGGCATGGAATATGGGAGAAATCAATTGGTAAATCAGACAACTTTCTACGCGCTTATTTGTTTTACTTATAAATAATCATTTAATACAAATGCGTATGAAAAAATTAGTATGGGGAGTGGTTATCCTCCTGGGTATGCTTACTTCTTGTTCGGAAGAAGAAAATAATTCGTCACAAGATACGGTGATGCAATTAATCAGTCCGCGCGTCAGTGCGATGGTAGAAAACGAGACTTCAAGTTATAGTCCGCTTACCGGCGTCTTGGAGGCTTATCCTTGTCAGAGCCAAAGCTCTATCTATTTCGGGAACTACACGCAAGGGAAACTAACTCCCTTTTATGGATATTATATTATCCAAGATGGACACGTGACGGGAGATAATAACCGCGTACTGAATCTCCCGGAAGGTTCGTATAATATGGTCTATTGGGGAACGCCTAAATACGAAGAGCCCACGTATAGCACGCCCGCTATTTCGGAACCAGGCCTCCAGATTGGTGCGGATTTAGCCCAACTCTATTTTAGCCTGCGCGCCAATGGAGACGGCACGTATATGCCTGTCTTCGATATGGTGCACGCCATCAAGGAGATGGACACAAGCGAAGATTTCCAAGCATCGCTGCAACGGGTAGTAGCGGGATTGAAAGTAATCGTCAAGCGAAAAGACAATGGTATCTTTGATTCGGATATCCTCAAGATGCAAGTGCAGATAGGCGGCATTGCCGAGAAATTGAATGTCTATACCGCCGAACCGGAAAATCAGACGAAGACCGTACAGTTCGATTTGGTCCGTTCGGAAGATGGGACTTCGATGAGCAACGCGACCGTGATGCTCTTCCCTTCGGCCGAACATCCGATACTCGACCTCGTCATTACCACACAAGATGGTAAAGAACATCGGCTCACGAAGGAACTCCAGACAACCCTCTCGGCCAATACGCGGCTCACGCTCCAAATCCTCCTCGGCGAAGTGCTTCCATCTGAACGGAAAGGGAACTTCACCATCGAAAATTGGCGCGAAGCCACCGAGACGATTGAGTTTATTGTGGAAGAATAAAATGAAAAATGAGGAATGAAGAATGAAGAATACAAAGACGCAAAGCCTTTAATTCTTCATTCTTCATTCCTCATTCTTCATTTACACCTTACTCGTATACCAAGTAAGCGGAAACCAACCAGTGGTTCATCTCCTCACCTACGGCCGGTTGCGCTTCTGGAATATCGACCTTAAAGGTATGTTCGCCAGCCGAAAGCGTACCGAGCGGAGCCGTTACAGGAGCCACATCGCTGCCCGGACACCAGTTCGAGCGCGAAAGGTCGGACGAAGCCAACGGTTCTTCTACCATCTTCTCGGCATATCCATTGTCGCCAATATAAGCCGCCAAACGCTTGATAAGCCAAACACCCGTAGCCGGATTGAACCGACGGAACGAAGCACAATCGTCGCGCCAAGGCACGAAGTCGAGTACCGTCTGGCCATCCACCGAGACAATGTTCTGACGCTCTACAAACTCATCGCCACCGCTATGGCCACCATGGCCGGTCACGATATACTTCAACTCCGCGTTGTGGGCTTCTTTCGGGAGATTGAAAGTGACTTCCATCGGTTTGCGGGCAAAGATGTCGGGATAAGCCTGGCCAATGTAATAGACCGTATTCATGAGCGGAACCACGTGGCGTTCAGGCATGACGTCGTTAGCCAACTTGCTCTCGTCGATATCCAAATCCACGCTGATGCGATAACCCGTCTCGTTCCACGTATCAATGAATACACCTACGTAAGCTTCGCCTTCCAACAAAGGATAGAGCTGCGTAATGTCTTGCTCCCACTTCACGGAAGTCTCCCACTTCGGCACGTAAACCGGACGACGATGTCCCGTCAATGAATCCTCTGGCGCACTATAATGCCCCACACCGAAAGGCGTCATGAAACGCATCAATTCTACCGTCGGAAGATAATCCTGCCCCGGAACGGTTCCGATTAACTTCTCATACTTCGTGCTATCAACGGCAGGGAATTGCTGTTCGCCCTTGGCAATGTTCAGCAAATTGATCACAGATTCCTTCGGCAATACGAAGAGCGAACCGGACTTGTCCCAGCGGTCGCCATTCGAAGCCAATTCCACGCGTGCCGTTACCGAGATGTTCCGCTCATAAGCCGGAAGCGTAATCTTCTTCAAGATAATACGACCGTTCACCAGACGAATGACGCCATCCGCATTGGCTTCGGTATAATTTCCCAACGAATCGGGATGGAAACATACCACTTCATCGTCGAACACTTTCAAATCGGTGTTGCCCATGGCAGGATATTCCTTCGGGCCACACGCCGCCAAGCCTATCAACGACAGGCAGGCCATGCTTTTCGTGAAAATACTTTTAAACATACTATAGACCTTTATTTAATAAATCATATATTCGTTTTGACGCCATTTTCTTATTGAACGGTAAATGTATCTTTTAAACGTATGTCTTCCGAAGAAGCACCGATGCGGACTTCAAACTCGCCCGGCTCGACGCGCCATTCGTTGTGTACATCCAATATCTGCAAGTCTTCGGGTTGCAATACAAAGGAGACGCGCTTCGTCTCGCCCGGATTCAGGTGGATACGCTCGAATCCGCGAAGCTGGGAGTCGTATGGAATCACACTCGCCACCTTATCGCTCAGGTAAAGCTGTACGACCTCATCACCAGCACATTTACCCGTATTAGTCACGTCGACCGATACATGGATGTCGCTCTGGCTATGGGGCGTCTCTTGCTCGATAGTCAAGTTATTATATTGGAATGTCGTATAACTTAAACCATAACCGAAAGGATAGAGTGCGCCGTTCACACGCGTCGAGCCCGAACCGTTCGGTCCGGCAAAGTATTGCCCGTCTTGCGAACCCGGCTTGAAGGGGAAATTGAATTCAATCTGTCCGATGCTTCGGGGGAATGTAATCGGCAGACGTCCGCCCGGATTATATTCACCAAAGAGCGTACGGGCAATGGCCGTCCCGCCTACGCAACAAGGAAACCAAGCTTCCAGAATCGCCGGAATGTTCCGGTCTGCCCAATTGATGGTCAACGGCTGGCCATTGATCAGCACCAATACAACCGGTTTGCCCGTCGCATGGAGCGCCTCGAGGAGCTGTTGTTGGCGGCCCGGAAGGTCTAACGAAGTACGCGAACGGCTCTCGCCCGTACAGGTTTCGTCTTCACCTAAGACGGCGATAATGATATCCGCCTCTGTTGCTTTGCGAACAGCTTCGTCGATACCGGCTTGTTCTTTCGCGGTCAGCGGTGTCGGGACAATCTCGCTATCCGGCCAAAGGGAATCTTTTACTTCGCATCCTTGGGCATAATCTACGATGGCCGAACCCTTCAAATAGTGCTCAATTCCTTCGTACACCGTTGTGTTCTTCAAGCCTTGAGGGCCATAGCGGCTGATCATATAATTGGTCTCTTTCGCCAAAGGTCCTGCCACCAGCACGCGCTTCAAGGTCTTTTTATCCAACGGGAGCAAGCCGTCGGCATTCTTCAAGAGGACGAGCGACTGGCGTTGCATCTCCATCACGAAATCCGCATGCTTGTCTGCCCCTACGAGCTTATCCGCTTCCGAAGGATCTTCCACATACGGATGATCGAACAAGCCTAACTCGAACTTCACACGCAATACTTCCGCCACACGCTGGTCTAATACCCGCTGGCTAAGCTTTCCTTCTTTCACTAATTTACGCAATGGAAGGATGAAATCGGCCGGCGGCGTGAAATTGGTTCGCACGTTCAATCCCGCCTCTACACATTGGCGTACCGCCTCTTCATAGGTATCTGCCACGCGATGCTTCGTCTGCACATATTCAACCGCCTCGCTATCGCTCACCACATAACCCCGGAAACCATACGCTTCGCGCAAGAGTTCGGTCAGGAAATAATAACTGGCCGTCACCGGCACGCCGTCCCAATCATTATAACTGCTCATGACGCCCATCGGGTGCGCCTCTTGGATGACACGCTTAAAGGGATACATGAAGAGCTGATGCAACTCGCGCGGGGCGATATGCGGGTCGGTCCGCACCGCTGCATCGCGACCTCCCTTCGGCACGCTATAAGCCGCATAATGTTTCAACGTAGAAGCGACGCCTTGTTCTTGAAGCCCTTTCACCATCTGGATGCCCAATTCGGCGATCAGATAGGGTTCTTCGCCATAACATTCGAGGACACGCCCCCAACGTGGGTCGCGCGCCACATCCAAGATAGGCGTATACACGTTCGTATAGCCCAATGCTTTCGCCTCTTTTCCGGCAATGCTTCCGGCTTCGTGTACTAATTCGCGGTTCCACGTGCTTCCGATGCCGATCGGCGCGGGGAATGGAGTCGCCTTCGTATGGTTCAATCCATGGATGCCTTCGTTCGAGAAATCTACCGGAATGCCCAATCGCGTCTCTTCGATGAACCATTGCTGGATTTGGTTGATGGCCTTCGCATGGTTGCTAAAGGGGTAAATCAATTCCGGATAACGCTTCCGTCCGCTCCCGATACCGTTCAATTGTTCGTCGATATTGGCGATACCGTCCTTCCAGACTTCCTCTTTCCAGCGGGCGGTAGGCAAGGAATCCTGCAGGATACGCCCCGAGCCGTAGAGCGTAGCCAGCTGGCAGGTCTTCTCCTCGACCGTCATTTGGTCCAACAAATCCTGGATACGTGCTTCGATAGGAGCTTCCGGATTTTCATACGTATCCATCTTTCCATTCTTATTAAAATCTATCCAACCCTCTTTGTAGATAGAATCTTTTGCCTCCACGCCTGCGACGAGGAGCGAGGCCGCCATGATGTACAGGTATTTCTTCTTCATTTTCTTTCGCGTTTAACCTTCACGAATACAAAATTAATAGTTATTTCTCATTTTTCAATATGCAAATGATCGGTTTCTTTGCCATCCAAATCATAAATGCGGATATCCAAGGATTTTGCATCGGCATGTGCCTTGAGCAATGTATTGTTCGAATTGACGATAATCGGGAAAGGAATGCCCTCTTCGCCCGCCTCTTTCTTTACATATTGATGCAGATGCCCGCAAAGGTAGACGTCGGGCTTGGCCTCTTTCAGCAAAGGAAAGAACTTCTTCGCGATGTCCAACTCGCCATGCCAACCGCCAAACGGGGGCATGTGGCAAACGACCACTTTGTAAGGCGCTTGCGTATAAAGGTCGCTTTTCAAGGCCGTCTTGAGCCATTCAGCTTGTTGCGTGCGATACGCATCGTAGGCCGTGATGCCATAATACTCCACATCCGAATCGGGCTTATCCTCGCCGCAATCCAACACGACGAAGCACACCGGCCCTTGGCGGAACATATAATATAATTCCTCCTCGCACGGATTGAAATAATCTTGGAAATAAGGCGCCATCGGGCCGCGCGTCTCATGGTTTCCCCGGCAATAATACATCGGAATGGAACCGGCAAAAAGCTCCGTCGCCTTGTCCATGAAGCCGGTAAACATCTGCTCTTCCGTCTCCGACACCGATACCATGTCGCCATTAAAAAGGAACAGGTCGGTATTCGCCAGGTCGCATCGCCCGATCATATTCTCCAACACGTCGTTTCGCCCGTGTATGTCGTTCACCATGGCAAAGGAAACCTCCGGCTTGGAAGCATCGTTTGTAGTAAACGTAAGCGGCTTTTTGGTATATACGTCCGTCGAAGCAATCTGTCCATAAAACACTTGATGGTGCTTATGCTCCAACACCTCTTGCACGCAGACGCGATACCGGTAGCGCGTACCGGGCGTAAGTCCTTTCAGCTCCACGGCATGGATACGGCTCGTCACCTTAATGCCAATCCGCGTGTCGTAGAGTTGCGTCCGTTTTTCGGCATAGAAATGCGTGCCATCGTCGGGAGCAATTTCAATCCACCCGACCGAAGGCTTGTCTGAGATCCAGACTACGGTCGCTTCCCGTTCTCCTACATTCTGTAAATAAGGTCCATGCTCGATGCGCACCGCCATGAGGGGAAGCAACACACCCCATAGCCACAGGCCGACTAAAAACATTCTTTTCATGTACATGTTTTCCATTTAATCCGTTTATAATTATAAATCGTCCGAAAGATAGGCATAATTTTTGAAAATGATCGTTATGTTTCCGCGTATTTATGCCTATAATTTTTTCTTCCTTCCCCTTTCGCCCGCTTTCCTACCTGGTAGGATTCTTTCTCCGGCACGCCGGGAAACTTTCCTACCTGGTAGGATTCTTTCTCCGGCACGCCGGGAGGCTTTCCTACCTGGTAGGATTCCTTCTCCGCCACGCCGGGAAGCTTTCCTACCTGGTAGGACGCTCTTCCCAGCCAGTCGGGAAGATTTGTTTCAAAAAAGATGCGCGTACCTCTTGATTTCTTCCATTATTTGCCCTACATTTGCCAGCAAATACCATAAAACAGTACCTATAAGAAATGGAACAATTCATTACAAACGATTTTATGCTGACCAACGAGCCAGCACGGGAATTATATCATGAGAGCGCGGCGCGAATGCCGATCATTGATTACCATTGCCACTTGGATCCGAAGCAGATAGCGGAGAACCATCGGTTCAAGAACCTGTCTGAGGTATGGCTTGGGGGCGATCATTACAAATGGCGGGCGATGCGCGGGAATGGCATCCCGGAAGAATTCATCACGGGCAACCGTACGGATTACGAGAAATTCGAGAAATGGGCGGAGACGGTGCCCTACACCATGCGCAATCCCTTGTATCATTGGACGCACTTGGAACTGAGCCGCATCTTTGGCATCGACAAACTCTTGAAGCCGGACACGGCGCGCGAGATTTACGACGCCTGCACCGCGATGCTGCAGACCGAGGAGTTCCGGGCCACGAAACTCATGGAGCGGTGCCACGTCGAGGTGGTCTGCACGACCGACGACCCGGCCGATTCGCTCTGCTATCATCAACAAATCCAAACGCAAGGACTGAAGACGAAAGTCTATCCCGCTTGGCGGCCGGACAAGGTCGTAGCAATGGAGCAAGCCGAGGCTTTCCGCGCTTATATCCAGAAGCTATCGGAGGCGGCCGGGATGGAAATTCGCACCTACGACGAGCTGTTGGAGGCACTCCGCCGGCGACATGATTTCTTCGCCTCGATGGGATGCCGCCTCTCCGACCATGGCATGGACAATTTCTATGCCGACGCGTACACCGAAGCAGAAGTGCGCACCATCTTCCGCAAAGTCATGGAGGGAAAAGAGGCGGACGAGACCGAAATCCGTAAGTACAAGAGCGCCATCCTTTATGAACTGGCCGTCATGGACTGGGAGAAGGGCTGGGCGCAACAATACCATATCAGCGTCATCCGCAATAACAATACCCGCATGTTCCAAAAGCTGGGCGTGGATACGGGATTCGATGCTATCCTCGAGGTGAATTGCGCCGCGGCGGGACATAAGTTCCTCGACCGGCTGGACAAAGAGGGCAAACTGACGAAAACCATCCTCTATAGCCTCAACCCCAAGGATAACGAAGTGCTGGCGACGATGGCCTACACTTTCAACGAAGCGCCCGTCCCGGGCAAGATCCAGCTGGGCGCGGCGTGGTGGTTCCTCGACCAAGAAGACGGGATGCGGAAGCAGCTCAATGCCCTCTCCGCGCTGGGACTCCTCAGCCGCTTCATCGGGATGCTGACCGATTCGCGGAGCTTCCTCTCCTACCCGCGCCACGAGTATTTCCGCCGTATCCTTTGCAACCTCATCGGCGAGGACATTGAGGCGGGCAAACTCCCGCGGAGTGAAATGGACTTCCTCAAACAGATGGTAGCCGATATCAGTTATTATAACGCCAAGCGGTATTTCGGTTTCTAAATACATATATAATATGGAAAAGATGACACACTACCGCTGGACCATCTGCGCGATGATGTTCCTCGCGCTGACGGTCAATTACCTCGACCGCCAGGTGCTCTCCCTCACGTGGGACGAGTTCATCAAGCCCGAATTCCATTGGAACGAATGGCACTATGGCGTCATTACGGCCACGTTCTCGATTGTCTATGCCATCGGGATGCTCTTTGCGGGGAATATTGTCGATAAATTAGGGAGCAAGAAAGGGTTCCTTTGGTCGATTGGGCTCTGGTCTTTGGGCGCTTGCCTCCATGCCTTCTGCGGCATCGCGACCGAGGCGGGCGTAGGGCTGGATAACCGCGCCGAACTGATAGCCGCCACGGGCGACTTGGCCGTCCTCATCTCTACTCTCAGCATGTATTTCTTCCTGATTGCCCGTTGCATCCTGGCGATTGGTGAATCGGGCTACTTCCCGGCTGCCGTGAAGGTGACGGCCGAGTATTTCCCCAAGCGCGACCGGGCGTATGCGACGGCGATCTTCAACGCCGGGGCGTCGATTGGCGCCCTGATCTCGCCGCTTAGTATTCCGCTTCTGGCGAAACACTTCGGGTGGGAGCTGGCGTTCGTTCTCATCGGTGCGCTGGGCTTCATTTGGATGGGATTCTGGGTGTTCATGTACACACCGCCCGCCCGGAGCAAGTTCGTAAACGAGGCCGAACTTCGTTATATTGAGCAAGACAAGCAACTGGAGGCCGACCTCCTGAAAGGGAAGCAGCAGAGCGAGAAGCAAATGCCCCTCCGCCAATGTTTCCGCTACCGGCAGACGTGGGCGTTCGTCCTCGGGAAGTTCTGCACCGACGGCGTATGGTGGTTTTTCCTCTTCTGGACACCCTCTTATCTGAATACGCAATTCGGCATCAAGACTTCCGAAGGATTGGGAATGGCGCTGATCTTCACGCTCTATGCCATCACGATGCTCTCGCTCATCGGCGGGAAGTTGCCCACCATCTTCATCAACCGCACAGGCAGTAATCCCTATGCGGCGCGGATGCGGGCGATGTTGATTTTCGCCTTTGTCCCGTTGGTCGTCCTCTTGGCACAACCGCTGGGGACGATTTCACCCTGGTTCCCGGTTATCCTCATCGGCTTGGGATGCGCCGCGCACCAATCCTGGTCGGCCAACATCATGACGACCGTGAGCGACATGTTCCCCAAGAAAGCCATCGCCACGGTGACGGGCATCGGCGGCATGGCGGGTGGCGTCAGTTCGATGCTGATGCAAACCTGCGCCGGAAACCTCTTCGTCTACGCGGGCGAAACACAGCTGGAGTTCATGGGCTTCGTGGGCAAACCGGCGGGATATTTCATCATCTTCTGCATTTGCTCTGTCGCCTACCTCGTGGGCTGGATTATCATGAAGACGTTGGTTCCGAAATACAAATTAATCACGGATTAACCCCCGAAAAGGTATTTCAAACCGAAAAGAGATTTCACTTTTAATATCGGCAAAAGGATGGAAAACGAACTAAAATGGGATTTCGGCCCCGAAATCGACTCTGATTTTGATTCAAAACCGGTTTTCGGCCCCGAAATCGACTCTGATTTCAATTCAAAGTCCGTTTTCGGCCCCGAAAATGCCTCTGATTTCAATTCAAAGCCCGTTTTCGACCCCGAAAATGCCTCTGATTTCAAATCAGACCCTGTTTTCGGCCCCGAAATCGACTTCCGGAGCGGTCGGGAGTCCGTTTTCGGGGGCGAAATCCCATTTTCTCCCGTTTTCCATTTCATCGCATATACAGAAACAATAAAAACAAACAGAAAAGAAATATGAAAAACTTATTCGACGTGACAGGACGGGTGATGGTTATCACCGGCGCGACGGGTATTTTGGGCCGCGCCATGGTACGCCACTTTGCCGAGCAAGGCGCATCCGTAGTCATTTTAGGCAGAAACGAGAAGGTAGGAAACGAACTGGCTGAAGAAGCGAAGGCCCAAGGCGGCGAGGCGGTTTTCCTTCCTACCAATGTGTTGGACAAAGCCGCATTGGAACAGAATTACGCTGACGTCATGGCGCGCTACGGGCGCATCGACGTGCTCATCAATGGCGCGGGAGGCAACCAGGCCGGCGCGACGATTCCGCCCGACAAGACGCTGTTCGACCTCGATATTGAGGCGATGCGGCAGGTGGTGGACTTGAACCTTTTCGGGACGGTGCTCCCGACGATGGTCTTCGGTCGCGCGATGGCCACGCAGAAGCAAGGCTCCATTATCAACATCGCTTCAGAAGCCGCCCTTCGTCCCCTGACGCGCGTAGCCGGTTACGGGGCAGCCAAGGCGGCGGTCATTAATTTTACCCAATATCTCTGCGGCGAGATGGCGACGAAGTTCGGACCAGGCATCCGCGTGAATGCCATCGCTCCCGGCTTCTTCCTGACGGAGCAAAACCGGACGCTGCTCACCAATCCGGACGGCAGCCTGACGCCCCGCTCGGAAGCCATCCTGGCGCACACCCCGTTCAAGCGGTTCGGCGAACCGGAAGAGCTGCTCGGGACGTTGCAATGGCTTGCCAGCGATGCCTCGAAGTTCGTATCGGGCACACTGACGGTGATTGATGGCGGATTTAATGCGTATTCGATTTAAATAATAAGCCATTATGTATTTATGTAAACAATCATGGCGCTGGTACGGGCCGAACGACCCGGTCAGCTTGTGGGATATCCGACAAGCGGGGGCGACGGACATCGTCCATGCCCTGCACCATATCCCCAACGGAGAAATTTGGACAGTGGAAGAAATCCGGAAACGGCAAGCGATGATCGCGGAAGCGGGACTGACGTGGAGCGTCGTCGAGAGCGTGCCCGTCCACGAGCACATCAAGACGCAGACCGGGGACTTCCAACGGTATATCGATAATTACAAACAAACATTGCGCAACCTCGCGGCGTGTGGCATCTTGTGCGTGACCTACAATTTCATGCCCGTACTGGACTGGACACGCACCGATTTGGCCTATCAGCTGCCCGACGGCTCGCGCGCCCTGCGCTTCGAACGCGACGCGTTCCTCGCTTTCGACCTCTGTATCCTGAAACGCCCTGCGGCGCAAACGGAATACAGCGAAGCGGAGAAACAACGCGCCGAAGCACGCTTTGCGCGGATGGACGACGCGGAAAAGGAACAACTGACGCGCAACATCCTGGCTGGTCTGCCCGGCTCGGAAGAGAGCTTCACTCTTGCGCAATTCCAAGAAGCCCTGGACCGTTACCAAGACATCGATGCGGAGAAGCTGCGCGACAACTTGGTATATTTCTTGCAAGAGATTTGCCCGGTAGCCGACGAGGTGGGCGTCCAATTGGTCATCCATCCCGACGATCCGCCCTACCCTATACTGGGATTACCGCGCATCCTCTCGACCGCCGACGATTTCCGCCAGCTCGTGGAACGCGTGCCGAACCCCTCGAACGGGCTTTGCCTCTGCACCGGTTCGTTGGGCGTGCGTGCCGACAATGATTTAGTCTCCATGATGTATGAATTCGGAGACCGCATCAACTTCGTACACCTGCGGAGCACGCAGCGCGACGAAGCGGGCAATTTCTATGAAGCCAACCACCTGGAAGGAAATGTGGATATGTATGGCATGATGAAGGCGCTGCTGGAAGTGGAGCAACGCAGGCAGACGTCGATCCCCGTGCGCCCCGACCATGGACACCAGATGGTAGACGACCTCCGCAAACGGACCAATCCGGGCTATTCCTGCATTGGCCGGCTCCGCGGACTCGCCGAATTGCGCGGACTGGAGATGGGCATTGCCCTGTCGCTGTTCAAGTAAAAACGATGGCACACAGATGCCACAGATAAAACAAGATGACCACGGATTTTCTTTTTCAATTTTAAAGAGAAATCTGTGGTCATCTGTGTGCCATTCTTATCTCAATTACAATACGCTCTCCTCTTCTTGCGTCAAGTCAAGCTTCTCGTCATCCTTTCCTTTCTCGAAATACTGTTTGCGGAGCGGATGCGCCGTGGCTTCTTTATAACGCTGGCGGTTGCGATACACATCCAATGCCGTATAGATTGCCTCGCGGAAGGAATCTTCGGAGGCCAAATTCTTTCCAGCAATGTCATACGCCGTACCATGCGCTGGGGAAGTCCGCACGAAAGGCAACCCGGCGGTATAATTCACGCCATTGTCCATGGCCAATGCCTTAAACGGAGCCAATCCCTGGTCGTGATACATCGCCAACACGCCATCGAATTGTTCATACATCCGCGAGCCAAAGAATCCATCCGCCGGGAAAGGACCGAACGACATCACGCCCCGGCGCTCCGCCTCGGCCATGGCTGGCTTGATGATCTCTTCCTCTTCCGTCCCGATCAATCCTTCATCGCCCGCATGCGGATTCAACGCCAATACCGCAATGCGCGGCCGGCCCAAGGCAAAGTCCTGCTTCAACGATTGATTAAATATCTGCAACTTCGAGACGATCGCCTCCTTCGTCACTTGCGATGGAATTTCCGACACGGGAATATGCCCCGTCACCAGCGCCACGCGTAAGTTTCCCGACATCAAAATCATCAATGCCTTCCGACCCTCTCCGCAGCTCTGCTCCAAATATTCCGTGTGGCCAGGGAAATGGAACGATTCGCTCTGGATATTGTGCTTGTTGATAGGAGCCGTCACCAATACATCGATAGCGCCCTCCTTCAAATCTTTGACGGCAGCTTCCAAAGCCTTGAAGGCCGCCTGTCCCGCGATGGGCGTAGATTGCGTCAGCTCTACCTTGATTTCATCCTCCACGCAATTAATCAGATTCAACCGGTTTACCCCCGCATCTTCCGCCTGCGTAATGATGTTCATATTGACCGCAGGCAAATCTAACGCTTTGCGATGATAAGCCGCTACCTTCGAAGAGCCATATATCACCGGAATGCACATCTCCGCCATGCGCATATCCTGAAACGTCTTTAGAATCACTTCATAACCGATTCCATTTATATCACCGTGGGTAATGCCCACCCTAATCATCTGTTCGCTCATATTTCTTTCTTATTTTGTTGATTCTTTCGATTCTTCACCGGATGATGATGCCTCAAATTCTCCTGGTAAACGCAACGTAAACAAAGCCGCCTCCAAGCGACGGATGTAGTTCCGCTTGTTGGTCTCCGGCGCATAGACAAATCCTTCTACGACGACTACCCGCTGATTCTCCTCGTCCAAGCGGATATGGCTGACGAACGGACCGCCCATCATATCGCCTACGACTTTCCACAAACCACGCATCACGCCGCAATATTTCCCGTTCACCGTAATGGCCGAATACCCCACACCGGCGCGTGTCTCCGTCGCCATGTAGGAATTGGGGAACGAGCCCGGCAGGTTCGCTTTCATAACCGAGTCGCGCTTGGCCACCAAATACTCCGGCGTAAAGGTCTCTTTGCTGGTATAAGGGAATGTATAGACGACCATATCCATACGGCCCGTATTGGCATTGTTTGTCGTCCAGAAGAAATCCGTCGTGTCTTTGTAGGCTTCCATGTCTTCCGGAACTTTCAATTCGAGATTATGTTTCGTGCGCAATACATTCATCACAATCGAACTATAAGTATCTTCCAACAAAGCCACCGCCCGATCCATTTCAATTTGAGAGAAGTAATCTGTCAAAACAGAAGGCTGTTCTGCCAAATAATCAACTACCGATTTATCATTCGGCGCCTTCATTCGCAATACGACCTGGCTTGATGCCCAGGTATCCTTTTCCGTGCTTAACGATACTTTCGTATAAAGATCCGGATTGATATCGACTATCAAAATATTTCGCACCAGTTTCAAGAAACCGCTGAACTCGCTCGGCTGCGTATATGAGACCTTCATGCAGGGTTCCGGTTGCGGAAGATAAGGAATCGGGGCCGAGAGGTTCTCGTTCACCGCTTCGCCCATCGCCCCTTGCCATTGCGCCAAATCCATCACGACCAATACTTCATAAGCGAATCCTACGGATCGCGTCACTACGGGACCCGAATGGCATGCCGAAAGACATACAGCCATCACCAATCCCCAAACTGCTATTATTTTCTTCATAAATGAATCTTTACTTATTAAACCGCACAAATATACTTATTTTCTTCGGGAATCCGCCTTCTTCGCCGTAGAAAGCATACCACAAGCTGCAAAAATATCTTCTCCGCGGGAGGCACGGATCGTACAAGTCACCCCATGTCCGTTCAAAATCGTTTGGAATTGCTCCATCTTTTCCACGTCGCTCGTCCGGAGCGGCACGTTCGGAATGGCATGGAAACGGATCAAATTCACTCGGCAAGGAATTCCTTTCAGCAATTTCGCCAACGCATGGGCATGACGCGGACTATCGTTCAATCCTTTAAACGCAATGTATTCAAATGAGACGCGGCGCTGATGGGTGAAGTCGTATTGCCGCACCAAATCCAACACACTTTCTATCGGGAACGCCTTCTCGACTGGCATCAGCGAGAGGCGCTCGTCGGGAAACGGAGAGTGCAGGCTGATGGCCAAGTGGCAATCGCTCTCGTCGAGGAAACGCCGCAAGCCCTTGGCTCCGATAGTCGACACCGTGATTCGCTTCGGGCTCCAGGCATAGCCGTAGGGTGCGGTCAGGATCTCCAATACCTTAAACAGTTCGTCGGTATTGTCCAGCGGTTCGCCCATACCCATGAAGACGATATTTGTCAGTCGGTCGTATTCCGGCAAGGCTTGTATCTGATTCAATATCTCGTTGGCGGAAAGGTTCTTCGTGAAGCCCTGTTTGCCGGTCATGCAGAAGAGGCAATTCATCTTGCAACCTACTTGCGAAGAGACGCAAAGCGTCGCCCGGTCCTCGGTCGGGATATAGACCGATTCCACGAAATTACCTGGACCCGCCGCATATAGATACTTGATTGTACCATCTACCGATTTCTGAAAATCAACAGGAGACGCCATTCCCACTTCATACACTTCACTGAGCGCAGTCCGTTTGGCCGCCGCGATATTCGTCATTTCGTCGATAGTCGATACCCGTTTCTTATACAACCAATCGGCCAACTGCTTGGTTGCATAACCTGGAAGTCCGACTTCGGCCGCTACGGCTTTCAGTTCGGGCAAGGTCATTCCCAATAAACGCTTCTTTTCTTCCATATATATTCTTTTCCGCTATTTATTTTTCTATTATAAACACATAATTCTCTTGCTTCTTGAACCAACTGACTATTTCTATATAAATGGAATAGAGCTGGTCAAGCAAATCGAAGAACAAAAATGTCCATGGCGATATCTGTTGCTGGAGCGACTTCGATGCACGCACAAACAGATAACCTTTTACGCCAACATAAAGCGCTCCCAACAAGCCAGCCAACAAAGCAAGCCACCATTTCCCCATGATTCCACAGACCAACAATCCGATATCTATTCCCCAAAACAACCAAAAGCAAACGCTCTCCCACTTGAAAAAGCGATAGGACTTGCAAGCATAGAGCGATTGCGTGCTCCGGCGCATGATGCGTCCAGCGGTCCATTCCTTCAAACGTGGGACGCGGGTTCGCTTCAAGATGCTATCCGGCGCATACGCGGCGCGGGCATTCTCGCGGTTGGCCGCCTCGCTAATGAACAAGCTATCTTCGCCGCTCTTCAGGTAGAATTGGTTGTAAAACCCTTTGTGCTGGAAGAAAAGCTCCTTCGTATAGGAAAGATTCTTGTTTGTCCCGCCATAAAAGCGTTTCCACACGCCGGCCGAAAGGTATTGCAACCCATATTTCAAATTATCGAAGGCGATGAAGCGGTCCGTAAACCTTTCGGCATAAGGATAGGCGCAGAAACCAGTCACGAGTTGCGTCCGTTCGCCGTAAGCCGCCATCATGGTTTTCATCCAATTCCGGTTGAAAGGCTCGCAATCGGCTTCCGTAAAGAGCAACCGGTTGTAGCGCGCCGCCTTAATGCCCAGCGTAAGGGCGAGCTTCTTCTTCGAGATATAACGGGCTCCGGGTGGAATATAGGTGTAATAAAGCGTCGGATGCGCGGCCTTCAGGCGGCTCAAGACTTCGCGGCAAGGCTCGGAAAGTCCGTCGCTCACGACAATGACCTCGAACTGCGGATAGTCCTGCTCCAAGAAAGCCGGCAGATGCGTCCGAAGCTGCTCCGCATGATCCTCCGCATAGACAATGAGAGACACGGGCTGGAAATCGTCCGACGTCGTACTTCCCTCTGGGTTCCGTTTCCGCCAGGGCCATACGTACACCCTTAGGATATAAAACATCAGCACGAAGAACAGAAGCAAAACGCCTCCCAACAGACCGATTTCCAGCACTGTCAATTCCAATCCCTGCATCCCTTTGCCTTAGAGTTGGTCTGAATAATAAGCCTTCGGAAGCGCACGGCAGTTGTATTGCGACGCCATGACCTCGCCGTAAGCGCCGGCCGAACGGAGCGCGATGAAGTCCCCGCGATGTGTCTCATTCAGCTCCACATCCTTTCCGAAGACATCCGACGATTCGCAAATCGGGCCGACCACGTCGTAGAGCTCCACCTCGCCGTCGCTCGAGAGGTTTTCGATGCGGTGGTAGGCGTCGTACATGGCGGGGCGTATCAGGTCCGTAAACCCGGCGTCGAGGATGGCAAACTTCTTCGCCTCGCCCTCTTTCACATACAAAACGCGCGAAATCAACGTACCGCATTGCGCCACGACAGAACGTCCCGGCTCGAAATGCACTTGCTGCCCGGGGCGGAGCTGGAGCAACTTCTTGAACACGGCAAAATAATTGTCGAACGCCGGAATGGGCAGGTGGTTCGGGTGGTAATAATCGATGCCCAAGCCACCGCCGAAGTTCAGGTTCTCGACCTGGATGCCGCGCGCCTCCAGTTCGTCCTGGATCTCGTTCATGCGGATGGCGAGGTTGCGGAAGGCGGACATGTCCGTGATCTGCGAACCGATATGCGCATGGATGCCAATGAGCCGTACGTGCGGCATCTGCTTCATCGCGTCGAGCACCTTGCCCAGCAGCCCGAGGTTGATGCCGAACTTATTTTCCTTCAGCCCGGTCGTGATCTTGGCATGCGTATGGGCGTCTACTTCCGGATTGATACGCAGGGCGATGCGGGCCGTCTTTCCTTTCGCCGCCGCCCGCTCGTTGATGATTTCCAGCTCGGCCAGCGACTCGACGTTGAAGCAGAAGATGTCGGCATCCAGGCCCAAATCAATCTCCCAGTCCGCCTTGCCCACGCCGGCAAAGACCACCTTCCCGGCCGGGAAACCCGCGTCCAACGCTGCCCGGACTTCGCCCCCGCTCACGCAATCGGCGCCCAGCCCGGCGGCCGCGATGGTCTGCAAGATGCGCGGGTTGGCGTTCGCCTTCACGGCATAATGCACGTGGTATCCATACTTGCCCGACTCGGTCTTGACCACTTCCAGCGTCTCGCCCAGCAGCTTCATATCATAATAATAGAATGGCGTCTGCAACGCCTCGAACTTCTCTATCGGAAATTTTCCTTTCAGTATATACATAAGCTTATTCTTTAAATTTCAGTCTAAAAACAGATTTTGCAACGATTGCAAAATGGTTTCCAGGAGCTGGAAAGGACTTTGCAACGATTGCAAAGCGGTTTCCAGGAGCTGGAAAGGACTTTGCAACGATTGCAAAACGATTTCCAGGAGCTGGAAAGGCTGCACAACGATTGCAAAACGGTTTCCAGGAGCTGGAAAGGCTGCACAACGATTGCAAAACGATTTCCAGATGCTGGAAAGGCCGCGCAACGATTGCAAAACGATTTCCAGATGCTGGAAAGGCCGCGCAACGATTGCAAAACGGCGCCGCGCCCCCTTTCCGGGACACATGCGAAAGGCTGCCCCCGCCGCTATCCCTTTTCGGATAAAACGGAGCGGAACGCAGCCTTCGGTTGTTTCTTTCTTCTTATTTACGGTTGAACAAATGGTCGCTCAATGCCTGCAGGGCGCGCTGCTTGTCGGCCGCCTTGACGAGGAGCGATACGTTGAAATTGCTTCCGCCGTAGGAAATCATGCGGACGGGCACCTCCTTCATCGCGTCGACGATGCGGGCTTCGAAACCGACGTTGTCCCATTCCAAATCGCCCACGACGCAGACAATCACCATGTCCTCGTCTACCGAAACCGTGCCGTACTTCTTCAGGTCTGTCACGATTTCTTCCAAATGCTTGCGGTTGTCGATCGTCACCGATACGCCTACTTCCGACGTGGTAATCATGTCGATCGGCGTCTGGTAGTTCTCGAAGATTTCAAACACCTTGCGCAGGAAACCGGTAGCCAACAGCATGCGTCCGCTCTTGATTTTGATGGCCGTGATGTTGTCTTTGGCCGCCACCGCCTTGATTTTACCCTTCTCCGTCTGGTTGGAAATCAACGTGCCGGGGGCGTCGGGCTGCATCGTATTCAACAAACGAACCGGGATATTGTTTATCTTGGCCGGCAGGATGCAGGTCGGATGCAAGATCTTCGCCCCGAAGTAAGCTAACTCGGCCGCCTCTTCGAAATGCAGCTGGCGGACAGGCGAAGTACCCGAGACGTAACGCGGGTCGTTGTTGTGCATGCCGTCGATGTCGGTCCAGATCTGGATTTCCTCTGCCTTGAGGGCCGCCCCGATGAGCGACGCGCTGTAATCGCTACCGCCGCGCTGGAGGTTGTCGATTTCGCCATACGCATTGCGGCAGATGTATCCCTGCGTGATATACAGGTCGGCCTCCGGATGTTCGCCGAGGAGCTTCAAGAGCTTTTCCTTGATATATACGGGGTCCGGTTCCGCATTCTTGTCCGTCCGCATATAATCGAGCGCCGGAATCATGACCGAATTGACGCCCCGTTCCTTCAGGTAGAGGTCCATCATGCCGGTCGACATCAATTCGCCCTGCGCCAGCACGACTTTCTCTTCGAACAGCGTAAAGAGGTCTTTCGTGAACGAGCGGATGTGGTCGAAATGGGCCGTGACGAGCTCGCGCGCTTTCTGCTTATACTCTTCCGTGCTGTAAAGCTCTTCGATATGTCCCAGATATTTGTGCAGGAGGTTGTTGATAATCTCGTTCGCACCGTCCGGATTCTTCTTGTAGAGGTAATCCGAAATTTCCACCAACGAATTGGTAGTTCCCGACATGGCCGAGAGAACGATGATGTTTTTCTCTCCCATAATCAGATTTGCGACATCCTTCATGCGCTGTGCCGAACCCACAGACGTGCCGCCAAACTTTAATACTTTCATTTCCTTTATCTATAATTTATTTATTCTCAACCAACCAGTAAAGATGCGGGTGCAAAGTTACGAATATTTTTAGTTATCCACATCATATAAACAAGCATTCTCGCACTTCACGATGCGAGCCGGATAGTTGTGCACCAGCGTATAATTGTGCGTCGTCATGATGACGGCCGTCCCTTTCTTGCAAATCTCGTGCAGAAGGCGGACGATCTGCCCGCTGGTCTCCGGGTCGAGGTTTCCCGTCGGTTCGTCTGCCAAGATGATGTCCGGCGCATTGAGCAAAGCACGCGCAATGACGATACGTTGCTGCTCTCCGCCAGAGAGTTCGTGCGGCATCTTATAGCCTTTGTTCTGCATGCCCACTTGCTGGAGCACCTCGTCGATGCGGCGTTGGATATCCCGTTTCTTCTTCCAACCCGTCGCCCGGAGGACGAATTCCAGGTTTTTCAAGACGGAGCGGTCTGTCAGCAATTGGAAATCCTGGAAGACGATGCCCAACTTACGGCGCAAGTAGGGCACGTCCTTCCACTTTATCTTCCGGAGATTGTAGTTCAAAAGGCGCGCCTCTCCCTTGCAGAGCGGAATCTCGCAATAGAGCGCCTTCAGCAAACTACTCTTTCCCGAACCTACTTTGCCAATCACATAGACGAACTCACCGGCATGGAGCGCAAACGAAGCCCCTTGCAGGATGAGATTCTCGTCCCGGCAAATCTCTATTCCATCCAATTGAAGCAAGACCGCATCTTCCATCGCCGCTTATTCTTTATGCCGTTTCTTCAATTCGCGCGCCAAATCCTCGATGCGAAGTCCTTTGCTGGTAAGGAGTACCATGAGGTGATAAATCAAATCGGCCGCTTCATAGACCAGGCGGTCTTCCGTCCCGTTTGTCGCTTCGATTACCGTTTCGACGGCCTCTTCGCCCACTTTCTGCGCCATGCGGTTCACGCCCTTCTGGAAAAGGGAAGTCGTGTAGGAACCTTCCGGCATTTCCATCCGGCGACGTTCGATAAAACTCTGGAGGTATTTCAAGAACATCACGTCCTCTTCAATCTTCTCGCCGAAGCAAGTACCCGAACCGGTATGGCAAACAGGCCCTGCCGGAATCGCTTTAATCAAGATCGTATCACGGTCGCAATCCGGTGTGATGGATACGACTTGCAATGTATTTCCAGTCGTTTCACCTTTCATCCACAAACGATTCTTCGTCCGGCTGAAAAAGACAACCTTGTTTGTTTCCAATGTCTTTTGATAAGCCTCTTCGTTCATGAAACCCAACATCAGGACTTTATTCGTCACACTGTCCTGAATCACGGCGGGAAGCAACCCGCCCATCTTCTCAAAATCTAAATTTACCATATATAATCACTAACTTATAGCCTTACATTTATACCTTCGCGCTGCAAATACAGCTTCAATTCATCTATTTTAATCTCCCCGAAATGGAAAACGCTGGCGGCTAATGCGGCATCGGCCTTTCCTTGCACAAATGCATCGCGGAAATGTTCCATCTGCCCTGCCCCGCCCGAAGCGATGATCGGAATCGGGAGTTCGTCGGATAGGCGAGCCAATGCCTCGTTGGCGTATCCGGTCTTCACCCCGTCGTGCGTCATGCTGGTAAAGAGGATTTCGCCTGCTCCCCGGTCGGCAGCTTCACGTGCCCAGCTGAAGAGTTGTTTGTCCGTCGGGATGCGTCCTCCGTTCAGATAGCAAATCCAATCCTCGTTCTCTTGGTTGGCATCGATAGCCACCACGCAGACTTGGCTTCCGAAGTGGCCTGCGATCTCGTCTATCAATTTCGGATTCCGGATAGCCGCCGAATTGATGGAGACTTTATCGGCTCCTGCGTTTAAGAGGCGGTCCACGTCTTGCAATTCATGGATGCCGCCGCCCACGGTAAAGGGAATGCTGATATGCGCCGCCACTTGGCGAACCAGTTCGGTAAATGTCTTCCGTCCTTCGTGCGAGGCGGTAATATCCAAATAGACCAGCTCGTCTGCACCGGCACGACTATAGGCGGCACCCAATTCGACCGGGTCACCCGCATCACGGAAATTGACGAAGTTAACGCCCTTCACCGTCTTTCCGTCCTTGATATCCAAACAAGGGATGATTCGTTTGGCCAATGAAAATTCTTCATTCTTCATTCTTAATTCCTCATTATGAATCTTTCCAGTTCTTGAAATGAAATACGTCCTTCGTAAAGGGCTTTTCCGAAGATGACCGCCGGAATGCCCGCCTCAGCCAAGCGTTCGATATCGGCTATCGAACTAACGCCTCCGCTGGCAACCAGATACACCTCCGGCACTTCGCGTTGTATTTCCTGATATAATTCGACGGCCGGTCCTTGCAACATGCCATCTTTGCTAATGTCCGTACAGATGACTTTCCGGACGCCCTTCTGCACATAATCCTGAATAAAGGGTATCAACTCCAACGTAGTTGATTCTTCCCAACCGCCCACGGCTATCTTCCGCTCCTTGGCATCGGCACCGAGGATAATCCGTTCGCTTCCATACGCCTTCAGCCAGGCAAGGAACCTTTCCGGTTCGCGGACGGCTATGCTTCCGCCCGTCACCATCTGCGCCCCGCTTTCGAAAGCAATGCGCAGGTCCTCGTCGCTTTTCAATCCTCCACCGAAGTCGATGCAGAGCTCCGTCTGCGTGGCAATCCTTTCCAATGTCCGATAATTCACGATATGCCCCGCCTTGGCTCCGTCCAAATCGACCACATGGAGGCGACGGATGCCCGCGTCTTCCAATCGGCGAGCCATCTCGGCCGGGTCTTCGGCATACACTTTCTGCGTCCCGAAATCACCTTGCGAGAGGCGGACGCACTTGCCTTCTATCATGTCGATGGCTGGAATCAGTTCTATCATCATGCTATCTATATATTATAAGGTAAGAAAGTGTTGCAAAATCCGTTCGCCCACCGAACCGCTTTTCTCCGGATGGAATTGCGTGGCAAAGAAATTATCCTTCTGGAGCGCCGCGCTGAACGGATGGATATAGCCGGTCGTAGCAATCGTGTGTTCGCACACCGGCACATAATAACTATGCACGAAGTAGACGAATTGCCCTTCGAGCGAAGCATCCAAAAGCGGACTCTTCACGTTGTTTAACGTATTCCACCCCATGTGAGGCACCTTTTCCTCATGCTTTTGGGGGACGAACCGCCGTACATCCGCGTCGAAAATACCCAGGCAATCCACATCGCCCTCCTCCGAATGGCGGCACATCAGCTGCATCCCGAGGCAAATGCCCAATACCGGTTGGCGTAATCCTCGAATAAAATCTGCCAACCCCTCTTCATGCAGGAAGCGCATCGTAGTAAATGCCTCGCCCACACCGGGGAAGATAATCTTATCCGCCTTAGAAAGCATCTTCTTGTCTGCCGTAATCAGCGGCGTTACGCCCAACCTTCTTAAGGCATAATCCACCGAACGGATATTCCCCGCATTGTATTTAATGATCGCTACATCCATATTTTGCTTCTTCTTATTGTTGATGCCAACGTGCAAAAGTAGCAATTAATCGCTTATCATCTATCTGCCTCAACAAAAAAAGTGTCAAATTCCCCCTCTTTACCCCCCGTCCAGACAAGAGAAAGCCTGAAAAAGATAGAATGCCGACAGAAAAAAGCGATTTCCCCAAAGAAAAACTTGCAAACCCGGGAGGAATGTTGTATCTTTACGCTGCAGATACATATCTTCAGGTTAAAGATACATATCTGCAGGTTGAAGATATATATCTTTAGCCTAAAGATAGAGAATTAGTAGTAACTTTGGGAAGTTTTGCCCGGCATCTTGGGAATTTATTCTGGGAAGAGGCGAAATTTCCCCTTAAATTAAAGGAGATAAACAACATGGCATCGTATGAAATGCAAGAATCAAACCTGCCCAACCAAGAAGGCAAACGCATCCTTTTCCCGCGGATGAAATTGTGGGGACAGGCTAATTTAGAAGATATTGTAGAGAAGATTTGTGAAGCCAGCAGCTTTACTTCGGGTGACGTGAAGGGCATCGTCCGGGCATTGGCCGAGCAAATTGCGTACGAGATGGCGTCGGGACGGTCGGTCAAGATTGAAGGCATCGGCGTCTTCTCGCCTGCTTTGGGGCTACGGAAAGGGGCTGAACGCGAAACGGGCGAGGCGGGAAGCGCGCGGCGCAACGCGACGAACATCCAAATCGACAATGTCCATTTCAAAGCAGATAAGGAATTGCTCCGGCGCACCAACTCGCATTGCACGTTGGAACGCTCGACGCGCAAGTTCAGCAAATCC
>CALUZR010000029.1 GCA_944325335.1 uncultured Parabacteroides sp.
ACGCCGACTCCCGAACCCGTCACTCCCGAAATCACCGAAGTCTATTCTAAAGTAGAAGATCCTCATGATCCGACGGGTATTACGCGTGGCAAGGAGACGATCATGAAATGGGTTGGCGATTTTGAGCTCGTGAATGAGACGGGTGACGGACCCGGAAAAATCATTGTAAAGGATAATTTCTCGGGTATTGAAGAAGAAATTCCTGTCGAAGATATTCTTTCGCGTTCGAATACAGGTTGTGAATTTATCATGATTCGAGATTTTGCGGAAGGAGAATACAAAATCCGCATTGAGACTTACGACGGAGGTTCGCCGCTGACGTTGGAATATGGGAAACTAATTAAATTAGTATAAAGGAATTTTGAACACGGAGACGCGGAGTCACGGAGAATTATTTACTACAAATAAAAACTCTGTGCCTCCGCGTCTCTGTGTTCAGAAATTCCTGATTCTTAATCCTTCATTCTTCATTCAAAAATCGACTTGATGGGGCGGGCAATCCAAACTTGCGGTTGCTCGATGCCGAACATATAGCCGATCGTGCCGGCAATATCGTAGACCATCGTGCTTTCGGGGATGACGTATCCCTTCTTAATGCCTTTGCCGTAGAACACGATGGGGGTCTGCATTTCTTGCATCGTGATGCCGCCGTGCGATTTCTCCTTGCCGCCATGGTCTGCAGAGACGATGATCACGGTTTCATCCATGATACCGGCCTCTTCGATAGCCTTCACCAACTGGCCAATGGCTTTATCCAAATGGGTTTCCATCTCGATATACTCGGGCGTCTCCCAACCGATGCCATGGCCTACCCCATCCGGCTCGCCAAAGATGATTGCGCAAAAATCAGGCTTCTTTTCCTTGATGTACTTCACGGCCGGCGCGATGGAGGCTTCTGTATCCTTGCCGGAAAGGGCTACCTGCTCTGCATGGCTAATGGACAGCGTGTCGGCCAGGTATCGCATCCCTTCCCACTCGTAAATATAACCGATTTCAGCCTCCGGATGCGCGTCGCGGACAGCTGCAAAGATGTCGGGGAAGATTTCATGCTCGGTAAGGATGCGCGACGGCAGGTCGGGGACGCGGCTACCCCAGGTGGTATAGCCGTGCAGTTCGGGACCAGCCCCCATCCACATCGATGCCCAGTTTACCGCACTCGAGGAAGGCAAGACCGAACGGTTTTGCAGCGTGTACGAACCGTTGGCCATCAGGTTCCGGAGGTTGGGCATGTGCGCCATGTCCGGGAGTGCCTTCCCATCGTTAATACTTGAAGCACTCAGGCCGTCGAAGCCCAATACAATGACATGTTTCGGCGCATTCGCCGGCTGATTGTTGTTCATCTCTTCCGTAGCGGAAGGATTCGGGCTGCAAGCACTGGCAAGCAGCACCACTGCCATAAGGCAAAGTTTAAAAATACTCTTCATCTTATTTTGTTTTAGATAATATAAGCACACAGATAACACAGATTAGACAGATGACCACTGATTCTTTTTATTTTTAAAAAGCCGATTACTTGAACTTCAAAAAAATAATCTGTGGTCATCTGTCTAATCTGTGTCATCTGTGTGCCATATACATACAATAAATCATCTCTCCTATTATAAAGTGTTTTCTCATTTATTGACGACAAAATTACGAATTTGGCATTCATGCCCCAACGATGCGGGGTTCTTTTTTTCCGAGATGCGAAGGGTGAGCCGATGTTTTCCGGGCTCTAATTCGGATGCAAAGAGGTAAACCCAAGGGATATATAGGTGTCCGCTCCATTCTGTGAAGGTATCCAGCTCTTGGTAATCCCCATCGTCGATGCAGTACTCTAAAATGGCGGCGGAGGGTCCCGGTGTGCAAAAGATACCGATGGCGCGCCCTTCGAATGTGAGGGATAATTCGCTGCCGGGCTGTGTCGCCTCGAGCATCGGGACGTCTACAAAACCGCGACGCTTCTCCACCGTATTGTCCGGATGCCAATTCCTGACGAGCTTCCATCCTTTATGCAGTTGCGCCTCCTCTAATTCGATGAAATTGCCTCCAAAGTAACTGAACGAATCGAGCGGAAGGGCGGGAAGCTCGTGCGGCACGAGGGGCGCATCCATTTCAATCCCTTGCCACATCGAATCGAAGAGGTGGTTGATGGCCGCTGCATAAAACTTATGGCCGAAGGGCAGCGGATGCGTGCCTCCGAATTGTTCCCAAGTAAATTCGCCTGCCGACATCCGTTCGCTGATTTCCTGCGCCAAGTTGATGGACGGGATGAGGTAATGGTTCGCCACGCGCTCATGGTTCAGTATCACGTCAGGCTGTTTCCCTTTCGCGAGAAGGGGAATGAATGGGTCGTAGATGAAATGCAGCATGACGATGTCCATCTCCGGGTTGTTAAGAAGGGCTTGACGCACCTCTCCCTCCATGCCCCGCACCTGTTCAAGGGGTGAAAAATGATTCGTGTCGTCGTTCACCGCCGCTTCTACGAAAAGCAAATCGATTTTCCCTTGGGAAAGCACGTCGTGGGGGAGTCGAAAAGCGCCGGGAGTCGTTCCCGTTGAACCGATACCCGCTTCCACAAAATCAAAAGTCGTATACGGGAAGCGTTGCTTCAAATCATTCTCGATTTCATCCTTCCACCCTTTCATTTCTGTAATCGATCCGCCCAGAAAGGCAACCCGCCCACTCCGTTCGCGTTCAAATTTCAAAAAAGAGTTCTGTAAACTGCCCCGGGCGAAGCTGTGAATATATTTTTGATAGGTGGGCTGATGGCGAAGGATAAAGTCTACGACCGGTTCCGGGTTCTCCAAGCTATGCGGATGATGGTCGCAACCCGGTTTGAGGATCACCTCGACCGGTCCGCCCAACGATACATAGCGATTTCGCAGCACCTCCATGTTCTCTGCATAAGGAACGACCTGATCGCTATCGCCGCAGACCGCCAGGATGGGTACGCCCGCTGCGGCAAGAGGCTGCAGGTGGTCGATAGGGTTGCCTGCGAAAGATGCCATCTCTTCATCCGTCGTTTCCCACTTCTGCAATAAATCTTGCCAAAGCTCCGGCTGCTCGCGACCCGGCCAACTGAATACATCGCATACCGGCGCGTCGAGGTAAAGGCATGCCACCTTTTCAGGATTCGCAATCGCCCAGTTGAGGGCATAAAGTCCGCCGCGGCTGAAGCCTTCCAGCGTCACTTGCTCCGAAAGCGCATAATTTTCGCATATCCACCGATAGAAATCAGTCCCCAGCGCGACGGATTTTGGATTCCCATACTCATGCGTAAGATCCAGATACACGATATGGAATCCCTTCGCCAGCAGAGCGACATCCACACTGGGGAAAGCATCGAAAAACGCGGGGCGCCAAACCCAAGGATTCCCTTCGGCGGCTTCCGCCGGTTCTACTACGATGGCATCCCGATTTTTAAACTTGAAATCATGACGCGTGCCGCCATGCCACGTTTGTTTTTGGGCACAAATCGTCCCGAGGCATGCCCCTAAAAGCATGCACAAGAATACTACTCGTCTCATCTTTTTTCTCTTTCTTTTTAGCAATACATATTATTTATCGGTACGGAAAGGCGCCACGGGGAGCGCGTTTGTCCCTTGCAAGTTGCCGACCGTCGCATCGTCGAAACAGTAGCGCACGGCTACGGGACGCTTTACGGATTTGGCCCAGACCTCTACCGCCTGTCCATCTCTCAGCCGCGCCTCAGCGGGATGGATATTCCCCGATTCGTCGACTACCACAAATCCCCGTATGGACTTGGCCTCGCATCGGACAGGCTGCGAAAAATGGACGAGGGCCTTATTCCCCTTCACTTCCATAGACTCAAACCGGGGACTTTCGTAGGAAATTGTGTCGCGACCATAGGCATCTCCCAAGGCAAGGTTAGCCAAACGTATGCCGACCTCCTGCTTTTGCGCGGGATGGATATTATCGGCATCGCCGATGTCGTTCGTCACCACTAAACCGGTATGCGGGACCTGGCGGGCGACCTCATCCTGCGCTTCGCGGATTAAGGCGGGCCCGTTATTCTTCGAATTATAATTGAACGGGGCTATTTGCACCAAATAGAAAGGGAAATCCCGCTGAAAGCCCTTTCTCCACGAGGTGATCAGGGCTTTCATCAAGTCGAAATAGGGTGCGGGATAACCTTGGTTTGCCTCGCCTTGATACCAAATGGCTCCCGCGATGCGGTACGGAAGCAAAGGATGAATCATACTGTTGTAGAGCGTGGCGGGTTCGACCGGCCACCAGGGGCATTTCCTTTCCTGCTTGACGCGCGGAAAGTCATCCATTGCGGGAAGGGAGGATTCCGGTTGCCAGACCTCCGCTGAACTTCCGCCCCAGGCTGAGACGATCAGTCCGATAGGCATCTCCAAATTTTTATGCAAATGGCGGCCGAAGAAATAGGCTACCGCGCTCCGGTGTTGCATTACATCCGGCGAGCAACACTCCCATTCCGCTTCGCAATCGTCTTGCAACGATTGGCTTCCCCGTTTCGGAAGGCTGAAGAAGTGGATATCCGGATAGTTGGCAGACCCGATCTCGGCGGATTGGTCCACAATACCGTTCTGGGGCGTCCATTCCATATTGGATTGCCCGCTACAAAGCCAGACTTCACCCAGCATCACATCGGAAAGGGTCGTTCCTTCCGCCGCTAATCCCGCCTGAAAGATTTGGAGCGTATGCGGACCTCCGTAGGCAACGGTCTTCAACTTTAATGACCATCGCCCCGCATCGTCGACCACGGCCGAAGCCGTATCTTGCGGAGCCCAACTACCGACGGCACAAACCGTCGAACCCGCTTCGCCCCATCCCCACACCGAGACAGAATCCTGCTGCTGCAAAACGATATGGTCCGAAAACAAAGAAGGCAATGAAATGCGCGTATGGGTTTGCGCGCTCGCCAGATAACTATTCATCCCGATGAAAAGGGAAAAAGCCAGTAAAAAGTGTTTTCTCATGAGATATTCCTCCTTAATATAAATGATTTGTCTGTATCTTTTCTAAAATAGCATGTGCCTGCTGTACCATGCCATAGTCTGAAGGATGTACATAATCTACCCACGAATCGGGAGCTAACCCTAATTCCTCGTGCGAGAGATAATATACCTCGGCGATGCCTTTCGCTTTTAATTGACGATAAGCCGCTTGGGAAGCCCGGTTCGCATGCGCATAGCGTTCCAGTTGCTGCACATCGGTTGAGGCATTGCTGTAACCGGCATGTTCTACCAGCAGGATGGGAGCCTCGCTTTTCTCCCGCAGAGACAGGACCGCGTCCACCAGGCGGGATGTAATTTCCGTTTCAGATTCACCGGGCAGATTCGCCATACAATCCAAAATAAACAGGCGGGCATCTATCTCCCGAATGAAAGCCAATACGCTCGGTTCTAACCTGCCATTGCCTGAAAAGCCTAAATTCACGACAGGACAAGCCAACGCACGATGCAAGATATTGGTCCACGCCATGCCAGGACGAGAAGCACAGGCGCCTTGGGCTATCGACGTCCCGTATACAACCACCGGACGCTCCTCGGCAGCTGGCAGAAATTGAAATCGAGTCTGTTCCGGCACGCCGATTTCCAACCAATCGACGGATGCATAAAGCGGCAAGTAGAGGCAATAGGAAAAATCATCTTGGGAATGCGATTCTCCCGCGTCGATATGGTAATTATATTGAATTGTATCGCCAAAATGGTAATTGCCATAGCAAATACGCCAATCATTTCCATCTACTTGATACAAATCGACGCCTGAAACGCCCGTTGCCGGCATGTGCGGCATCGCATACGAGCCCGAAACTTGATAACGCACTTGGATATCTGCCGCATTAGAAGTAAAACAAATCGCCAGACCTGCGGAATTAGTGGATAAATTCCAAACCTCCGCCCGAACCTGTGCTTTCGCCTGCTGGGGCAAGCGTTGATAAACCGAAGCAGCTTCTCCCGCAAAACCGTGATTCTGTATCACCGAAAAACGACACGTATCCGGTTTGTGCCAAAGGCATTGAGCCGGAAGATAAGAATATATTCCGCATAAAAGGGCCACTCCTATCGTCCTAATTGTTTTTCTTTTACACATTTCTTTAGATATAAGATTATTTTCAAACTATCCCTGAGCTTACCCTAAGTAAGCCGGAACAAAAATAACCATTCGCAGGAGAAAAAACAATACACAATTTGCTTTTATTGCTGGATAATTTTACGCGCGAACGGAGAAAAACAAAGAGACACAGAAACACGGAGTTTTTTTCTATTATTTCTCCGTGCCCCTGTGTCTCTGTATTAAAAAACAAAAGCCGATTACTTCATCTTGCAATCCGAGCAGCGAGACTGGATCTGCTTGAAGAAGTCGTTACCCTTATTGTCTACGAGGATGAATGCGGGGAAGTCTTCCACTTCGATCTTCCAGATGGCTTCCATGCCGAGTTCCGGATATTCCACACATTCGATGCTCTTGATATTGTTTTGAGCCAAGATAGCGGCTGGTCCGCCAATCGAACCTAAATAGAATCCGCCATGCTTCTTGCAAGCATCGGTTACGGCTTGGCTACGATTTCCTTTGGCCAACATAATCATGCTTCCGCCATGGCTTTGGAAGAGGTCTACGTACGGGTCCATACGTCCGGCCGTGGTCGGTCCCATCGAACCGCACGCCATGCCTGCCGGTGTCTTAGCCGGACCTGCGTAGTAAATCGGATGGTCCTTGATGTATTGCGGAAGGTCTTCACCCCGGTCGAGACGCTCTTTCAATTTCGCATGGGCGATATCACGACCTACGATAATCGTACCATTGAGCGAAAGGCGGGTAGCTACCGGATATTTATCCAATTCGGCGAGGATTTCATTCATCGGACGGTTGAGGTCAATCTTCACCGCATTGCCTTCGCCTGCCTGACGGAGTTCTTCGGGAATCAATTCGCCTGGATTCGAATCCAGCTTCTCAATCCAGATACCGTCTTTATTAATCTTGCACTTGATGTTACGGTCTGCCGAGCAAGATACGCCAAGTCCTACCGGGCATGAAGCACCGTGACGCGGGAGGCGGATGATACGAACGTCGTGTGCATAATATTTACCACCGAATTGGGCGCCGAGTCCGATCTTGTGTGCTTCTTCCAATACTTTCTTTTCCAATTCGATGTCGCGGAACGCACGTCCGTATTCGTTTCCGGTCGTAGGCAATTCGTCATAATAATGCGTAGAGGCAAGTTTTACGGTGAGGAGGTTCTTTTCAGCCGATGTACCACCGATTACGAAAGCGATGTGGTAAGGAGGACAAGCTGCCGTGCCCAACGTCTTCATCTTTTCTACCAAGAACGGTACCAAGGTCTCCGGATTCAGGATGGCCTTCGTCTCCTGGTAGAGGTACGTCTTATTGGCCGAACCGCCACCCTTCGTGACGCACAGGAAGCGGTATTCCATTCCTTCCGTCGCTTCGAGGTCGATTTGTGCAGGGAGGTTGCACTTCGTATTCACCTCTTCGTACATGCTCAGCGGCGCGTTTTGCGAATAGCGCAAGTTCTCTTCCGTATAAGTCTTGAATACGCCCAACGAAAGCGCTTCTTCATCTGAATAACCCGTCCAAACTTGTTGTCCCTTTTCTCCATGGATAATGGCAGTACCCGTATCTTGGCAGAAAGGAAGGATGCCCTTAGCAGCCACTTCGGCATTGCGCAAGAACGTAAGGGCTACATATTTATCATTCTCGCTCGCTTCCGGGTCGCTCAAGATTTTAGCTACCTGTTCGTTGTGCGAACGACGAAGCATAAAGGATACATCGCGGAAAGCGGCATTGGCCATGGCGGTCAATCCTTCTTTGGCGATTTTCAGTATCGGCGTTCCTTCGAATTCCGATACCGATACATAATCTTTCGTAAGCAAATAGTACTCAGTTGTATCTTTCCCGTGTTCGAACATCGGTTGATACTTGAATGCTGGTGTTGTTGCCATAATATGATACGTTTAAATTATTATTGGTTTCTTTTATAAGAACGGACAAACTTACGAAAAAATCGCGGAAAACCGAAGGAAATTTTTTTCAAAAATATTTTCCGTAGTAATCCGTTCTCGCCCAACAATGGTTACTTCCACGTAAGTATCTAACTTTTAAGTGCCTACTTGTATGATTAAAAGAGCCTTATTACTTTTGCGGCGTAAAAGAAACAAAACCGCTTTCGGGCGGATAATCATAATCAATTAAAAATAGAATCGTATGAAAAAAGTATTGTTTATTTTGTTCAATCTCTTAACAATTACAGTTATGGCACAGACTAAAGGACGTTTCGAGGTACATGACCTCGGCAATTGCAAACTGCATGTGTATTACACCAACGATGTAATGGCTGACGCAAGCTACATCGTGGAAGGTAAAGATTCTCTTGTCACGATGGAACATCCGTTGTTCAAGGATAATGTGGCGGAGTTTAACAGCTATATTGAAAAGATAGGCAAGCCTATCGAACGGATCATTTCCGATTATCATGTCGGAGGAACAGGCAATCATGCCCAGGTAATGGCCGAGGGCATGAAAGCATTCTCTGAAGGTCCTATTTATGGAGGCATGATGAAGCATTTTGAGCAAATGTGGGGCGATTCGATGACCGAAATGCCTACGGGCGAAGTATCAGAGGTACCATTCGGCTCAACGCAGACTTGGGCGGGCGTGACGTTCGAGTTCCGCCGGGGGGCATCGTCAGACTTCCCAGCCGCCAGCATCCTGATAGACGGGAAGGCTTATTATACGCACTGGACTCCGGCCAAGGCACACGTCAGCCATCTGCAAGTATCATCTCCTAAAGCCATCGACGCAGAAATAACCGAAGCCGAAAACGCGTTGGCATCGGGAGCGGAACTCTTCATTGGCGGACATGGTGGTGCGGCAACGCGCGACGCGGTCGAGTTTAAAATCACTTACTTAAAGAAGATGAAAGAATTGCTTGGCGAGAACCAAACACCACAAGCTTTCGTGGAAGCGATGAAGAAGGCTTATCCCGGTCTGCCCGGAGAAGCTGGATTGGAAGATTTGGGTAAGGCTTTGTACCAATAGACAAGGCATAACTTATAAATAAAAAAGCCAGGACACAGAGGCGTAAAGACATGGAGCCATTACGAATAAATCGTTAAGCTCCGTGCTTCCGTGCCTCTGTGTTTTTTATTCCTTTCTGGGATATGCCATTTTATGCTAAACCACAAAAAACGCGGAAGAGAAACCTTTCGGCCCTCTTCCGCTATCCATTCACTAATAAATAAAGTTCGGGCGATTCGCATCGGCCTTTTTATGAGACTCATTATACGATTCGATTCCAATACGCCGACAAATATAGGGAGGAGTTTCGAGATAAACATCAAAAACCGGGGAGAAAAGTGGAAAAGATACCGGAGAAAACTTCCTTTCCCGCCTATATTTTCTTCAAATATCGACGATATTTGTACACGTATCGACGATATTTGTATATCTTTAGCCTAAAGATAAAGAAATATCGACGGTGTTTGGAGAAAATATAGGCGGGAGAGGAAGTTTCCATCGGACATTTTCCAGTTTTTGTCCGGGATAAAAAAACGCTCTCCCCGGGAAAAGTTTCGGAGAGAGCGTGAGATAAAAGTTCCGTATGTGAACTATTTGAATGTGCGGACTTTGTAGAGGTTGATATCTTCGATAGTCAGCACCTTCGTCGGATGCTCGATATAAATATGATGTGTCCACCAATCGATTTCGGCTTGCGTATAGACCAGATAACCGGTCTCGGCATCATAGTTGAACGACTTGATGTCCTTTTTGCCCTGTAGCGGCGGGAAAAGGGTGAAAGTCTCGTCTGCCAAGTCGAACTTATAGACGTCTTCATAGCCACTAAAGCCTAATTCGTGGTCGGAAAGGCGCACTAAATCATGGCCATCGTTGATGGGGAGTTTCCAAGTCTTCTCTAATTTGAGCGAAGGAGCATCGGATTCCCATTGTTCCAAGGTATAAGCCCTTAACTCGTCGAAGCCAAGCGCATAAAGACGTTGGGGCTTTTCCATCCATACGACGCCATGACCGGAATACAGGCTATCGTGAAAGAGCACCTGCCCGGGCTTGTCGGCATCGTATAGCTCAAGGCTATTCCCTTTCGGATGGGTCGAAAGTGCGATGGCAATACGCCGGCCGGGGAGCATTTCAATGGAGTGCGCCATCGGGACATTCGCATAAAAGCAGCATTCCTTCGTCTCTTTATCGAGCAAAAGCGCACCTCCGCCCGAGGAGGTCAGGAGAATTTCCTTTCCTCCATTCACCGGTTTGCACTCGTCCAAAGGCACCATCAGCTTTTGGTATTCCGGAGGAAGTTGGGAAGCGGCATCCGAAACTTGCCAACGCCAGACGATGTGCGTGCTATCTTCCGTCGATTTCCCAGCATCGATGACCACTACTTTATCATCGCCACAAGCTATGATTAGCTTTTCCTTTGGAGAAGAGCAGCTTGCCAACCCCATCAATAGGATGGCAAGCGAAAGGATTATTTTTTTATCTCAGCCCTTCCAATATCTTCTTCAATACCGTTTGGGCGGAGATTTCGCGGTTCGCGGCTTCGGGGATGACGATGCTTTGCGGGCTTTCAATCACGTCGTCCGTCACAATCATGTTGCGGCGCACGGGGAGGCAGTGCATGAAGTAGGCGTTGTTGGTTAATGCCATCTTCTCGGTATCAACCGTCCACGAGCGATCCATGTTGATGACTTTCCCGTAGTTCGGGTCTTTGTAGGCCGCCCAGTTCTTGGCATAGACGAAGTCCGCGCCTTCCAATGCCTTCTTCTGGTCGTATTCTACTTTTGCATGGCCTACGAACTTCGGATCCAGCTCGTAACCTTCGGGATGCGTAATGACGAATTCATAATCCGTGGCGTTCATCCATTCGGCAAAGCTATTGGGTACGGCTTGCGGAAGGGCTTTCGGATGAGGCGCCCACGTCATAACCACCTTCGGGCGTTCCGTCTTCTTGTACTCTTCGATCGTAATCAAATCGGCAAAGCTCTGGAGCGGATGGCGCGTAGCGGCCTCCATACTAAATACAGGACGGCCAGAATATTGGATGAACTGGTTCAGGATCTTCTCCGTATAATCATCCTCTTTACTCTCGAAGCGGGCAAAGGAGCGGACGCCAATCACATCGCAATAGCAACCCATGACCGGAATCGCCTCCAAGAGATGCTCGGATTTGTCTCCATCCATAATGACGCCTCGCTCCGTCTCGAGCTTCCAGGCGCCTTGGTTCACGTCGAGCACAATGGTATTCATGCCCAAGTTCATCGCCGCCTTTTGCGTAGAGAGGCGGGTGCGGAGACTGGAATTGAAGAACACCATGAGCAAGGTCTTGTTCTTGCCCAACTCGGTGAATTGGAAACGGTCTTTCTTAATCTCGAACGCTTCACGGAGCGCCTGCTTCAGGTCGCCCAAGTCTTGTACACAAGTGAAATTTCGCATATTGTCTGATTATTTAGTTTAAACACAGAGGCACTGAGACACTGAGTAAAATAAGAAAAACTCAGTGTCTCTGCGTCTCTGTGTTTATTATTTATTACTTATTGTCTTTATCCCGGATTTCTACTCTTCGAATCTTCCCGCTAATGGTCTTCGGCAATTCATCGACAAACTCGATGACGCGGGGATATTTATAAGGAGCCGTCACGCGCTTCACGTGGTTCTGGAGTTCCTTGATCAGCTCTTCGCCCGCCTTGTCCTTATAGTCTTTTGCCAATACGATAGTTGCCTTGACCACTTGTCCGCGTATCTCGTCTGGCACACCCGTGATAGCACATTCTACTACGGCCGGATGCGTCATTAACGCACTTTCCACTTCAAACGGGCCAATACGATAGCCGGAGCTCTTGATCACATCATCCGCACGGCCTACGAACCAGAAGTATCCGTCTTCGTCTCGCCATGCCACGTCGCCCGTATAATACAATCCATCGTGCCAAGCTTCGCGCGTCTTGACCGCATCCCGGTAATATTCCTTGAAGAGGCCGAGCGGCTTGCCATTCTCGGTATGGATCACGATTTGTCCCTGCTCGCCATCCTCAGCCGGAGTTCCATCGGGCCGGAGCAAATCCACCTGGTATTGCGGATTAGGCACGCCCATCGATCCGGGCTTCGGTTCCATCCACGGGAAAGTGGCGATGCTCAGTGTCGTTTCCGTCTGCCCGAATCCTTCCATTAGCTTGATGCCGGTCAGCTTGTAGAACGTATCGAAAACCGCAGGGTTCAATGCCTCGCCCGCTATCGTGCAATATTGCAGGGAAGAGAGGTCGTACTTCGTAAGATCTTCGCGGATGAGGAAACGGAAAATCGTAGGCGGCGCACAGAGCGAGGTAATCTTATAATCTTGAATCATCTGGAGCATGTCGGCCGGGGTGAACTTCTCGTGGTCATAGACAAATACCGTCGCGCCGGCAATCCATTGCCCGTAGAGCTTTCCCCATACGGCCTTGCCCCAACCTGTATCCGCAATGGTCAAGTGGAGGCTGTCCTTGTGGAGGTTGTGCCAATAGCATCCCGTCACGATATGCCCCAGCGGATAGGTAAAGTCGTGCGCCACCATCTTCGGCTCGCCGCTTGTGCCTGAAGTAAAATAGAGGAGGGAAATATCGTCGTTGCTATTCGGATGCGCCGGACGCTGGAAGGGCGGAACCTGTTCCCATTCCTTATGGAAATCATGGAATCCTTCGGGCACATACGGACCGACCGATACCAGTGCCTTGATCGTAGGCGACTGGGGCATCGCGTCTTGGATATGGGTTGTGATTACCTCTTCACCCGCACAGACAATCATCTTGATATCGGCCGCATTTGCCCGATAGACAATATCTTTCTTAGTAAGCAGGTGCGTAGCCGGAATCACCACCGCACCCAGTTTGTGGAGGGCGATAATCGAAAACCAGAACTCATAGCGGCGCTTCAGGATGAGCATCACCATATCGCCCCGCCCGATGCCGAGCGATTGGAAATAGGCTGCCGTCTGGTCCGTATAGCGTTTCATCTCCGCGAAGGTAAAGTCGATGTGCTCGCCCTTGTCGTTTGTCCACACCAATGCTTTCTTGTCGGGCTCTTCTGCCGCCCACGCATCCACCACATCGTAGCCGAAGTTGAAGTTCTCCGGTACTTTTATCTTTAAATGCTTCTTAAAGTCTTCTTGCGAAGTAAAAGAAGTCTGTTCAACAAATCTTTCTAACATAAACCTTCCTTCCTTATAATATAATAGCCAAGAAACAAACCTTTTCGCCATCGAGCGCCATCATGCCGTGCGGCTGTTCGGAATCGAAATAGATGCTGTCGCCCTCTTCGAGGATCAGCTGTTTACCATTTACTTCTATCAACATACGACCTTGGAGCACATAGTTGAATTCCTGTCCCGGGTGCGTGTTCCGGTAAATGGGCGTCCCTTCAGGTTTCGGGTGCACCGTCACGAGGAACGGATTTCCCTTGCGGTGCGCGAATCCGGCAGCCAGGGATTGGTATTTGTAGGCTTTCACACGTTCCACGGCCACGCCTTTATTCTTGCGCGTCACGAAGTAACTGCTCATCTTCGGCTCGTCGCCAAACATCAACGTAGTCAGCTCTACGCCATACGTTTGCGCAATCTGATGCAACACGCTTACCGAGATATCCACCGTCCCGCTTTCCATCTGCAGGTACTCTTCCGTAGAGAGTTGGCACGCCTTGGCCACCTCTTCGGGCGAAAGTTCCAACGCATCGCGCAAGCCGCGCAACCGTTCTGCTATTTGTTTGATTTGTTCGTCCATATTGTTTTTCCTTTTTTGCTAATTGACGCTCAAAGGTAGAGATTTCGTTCCGAATAGCCAAGTGAATAGGACGATAAAACGCTCGGACAGGTGTAAAAGACCCGTCCGCCCACCCGTTTACCCCCCATAAAGGCTAACGGGAGGAAGAGGATAACGCTCCTCGCAAGTACCCTCACCGTAGTGAGGCATACCCACCACACCGTATTGGGGTGCCCACACCTCACCGCGGTAGGGTGCCCATACCCCACCACGGTGTGGTGCCTATACCCTACCACGGTAGGGTCGATGCCGAGCAATACAAAGAAGGCCTCCCGTTTCGGATAGACGGGAAGCCTCGTATAGTATAGTGTATAAGGACATAGGAACGTTAGAGCGTCCCTCCTTCGTTGTAGCGTTGGTTGTTGGGCAAGCCTTTTTCGTTCACGCCAGTACGCATCAATCCTTTGAGCTCTTCTAAATGAGACTGGTAGACGGCACGAGGCAAGATATTGTATTTCTTGCAAATCGAGGCGGCCATGCCCACGACTTCACCCATCATGCCCGTGGTGCGCATGACGCGGACCGTCCCCAAGGCCACGTGCGTGACGCTGATGTTGCGCCCTGCCATGAAGAGGTTGTTCACGTTGCGCGAGTAGAGGCAACGGTAGGGCACGGCGTAGGGATGGATCATCACGTGCTTCGTAACCGCCTTGAACTCATTCCCGGGGAAGTCCTCCGTGTTCGCGGGGTCGGGCTTGTGGAGGTCGATGCTCCAAGTAGTAATGAACGAGGCATCCTCGTGCGCCACCTCTTTTATCAGGTCATCTTCCTTCAGGATATAATCGCCCATCAAGCGGCGCGATTCCCTTTTGCCGGCGATGTAAGCCACCCATTCCAGTTTGCGGTCCTTGTATTGGGAGTTCTCCTTCAGGTGGTTCTTCAGGAAGCTCCAGTTGGAATAGACCACCAACATGCCGTAATCGCGGATTTGCTCGAAGTCGCGGATTTGGTCGCGGTTCATGCCCGTCTCCCAAGTCCATTCACCCATCATAACCTTCTCGCAATTTTCCTCGTTGAATGGTACGCCATATTCAAACTCCGGAAAAGCCTGCGGTTTGCCCGCATCTTCCGAATACCATTGGACGGAGGCACCCATGGTCATCTTGTCCGCTTTCTCGGGGGCGATGCTTTCGCCAAACTCCGCTTGGCTTTCGCGCCCCATGCGGTAGTCGGCTCCCGCGAGATAACCAATCGTGCCATCGCCCGTGCAATCCACGAAGAGGGGCGCCTCGAAGCGGAGTTCCTGGCTATTCTCAATATGTTTCACGAGGACGGAGGCAATCTGGTCTCCCGCTTTCGTGACACCAATCGCCCGATAATTCAGGAACAGGGAGACGTTCTTTTCCTTCGCCAACCAATCCAATTTCTTTTGGTCTTCGTAAATGGCGGCTGGTTGCGCATTGCCCCCTTCGCTGGGACCGAATTCCTTCTGCAAGCCGCCCAGTTCTTTGTAAGGCCCCTGCTCGATACGTCCGCCCAGATGGACACGGATTTCCGAACTGTTATTGCCTCCCACGACCGGGCGATCGTTGATCAACGCCACCTTGCATCCCAAGCGGGCCGCCGATACCGCCGCGCTCATCCCGGCAATGCCTGCGCCTACCACGACCAAATCGTATTTACCGGCCAAGGGAGCTTCATCAGGTAAACCTAACGCCTTGTGGCGAAAAGCCGCCAGTTCACCCACCTCCGACGGGGGCATTTGGTTTTCTTCGGTCGTGAAATAAATGGCATCGCATCGCCCGTCGAATCCTGTCAAGTCGCGGAGACGGACTTCAGTCGTACCCTTTTTTACCGATACTTTGCCAGCGATTTGCCACATCCAAGCAGCCCCTTCCGCACCCAGCGGAGAGACCAGCTCTTTTCCGCCGACTGATAGGGTGAATTTCCCCGGCCCTTCCCCTTTCTTCCAGGGCGAAGTCCAGTTGTAAGTACGTACATAGACATAATAAGTTCCTTTTTCGGGGAAAGTCACCTCCGTATAGGCATCCTCGACCGGCACGCCCAGTCCGTGCGCCAACAAATAGGGCGACCCCATCTGGTCCATAAATTGCTGGTCCACTTTCCACCCGCCTTTGTGTGCAAAGCTCTCCGCCTCGACAAACACCGAAGCCGCCTTCGAAGAGGCGATGCCCAACGCACAAAGAAGTCCTAAAAACAATATCCGTATTTTCATAATCTAAACATTTAAAATATTCTTCATTCTAATATAATCTCGCGAATCGTCAAGCGGGAGAAGTGAGGTGCCGTCACCTCGATCTTCACGGCTTGGATGGATTCGCCCTTGAGCTCCGTCTCAGCTTTCCCGTCCTCCGTAAACGAGGCCACTTTCCGGAAATGCAGACCATCGGCGCTTATTAACAAGTCTGCTTCCGAGAGGTATTCCTTCGAATCATCGCAAACGACCCGGATGGCGTGTACTTCCTTCGGCTCGTCCAACGTAAGCATCAAGTAATTCCCCTTTTGCGGCGCGTAGGAGGTAGAGAAGAAGGTGTTCAAATCACCATCGAACACATACTCCGGCTCATATCCGCCCCAAGCCGCCGACATATCGGTCTGTACTTTTGCCGATTGGAGGAGCTGGATCGAATCCCCCGCCGGGAGGAACCATTGCTCGTCCAGCGCGTCGCCCGGATAATAAGCGATGTCCAATTTCTCCCATACCTTATTATATATATGTAGGCGATGGAAGAAATCCGCCCAATCCCGCTTCTCCGGCTTCGACCACAAGACTTCCGCCAACGCACAGAGGCGTGGATACAACATCCGTTCCACCTCCGCCTGGGAAACCACGAACTCCGTCCACAAGCATCCTTGCCCGCCTTTCACCAAGTGACGCTTTTCCGCCGGCGTATCTTTCGCGATAGGCTCCCATTCATACACCTTGCGCGTCGAATTGCGGGCATAGCCAAAATCGAAATAGCACGGGTCTTTGGAGCACATCACGACGGGAATACCACGATCCAACGCCTTCTTTTGCTGTTCGATGCCATCGTTGCGCCATACGGTCAGCAGGTCCTCTTCCGAAGCAGCGCCCCGCGTGTTGATTTCATCCCAGCCGACCATCGTCTTCCCCTTTGCCCGGACGATTTCGCGCACCCGTTTCGTGAAATAATCCTGCAACTGATGGTAATCTGTCATGCCCTCCTTCCGATATAGCGCCTGGCATTTCGGGCAAGTTTCCCATACGCTGGTGCTGACCTCATCGCCCCCCAAATGGATATAGGGCGAAGGGAATATCCCGGCCAATGCCTCTACCAGATCGGATACAAACGCGAAACACTGCGGATTACCTATGCAAATCATGTTCTCATACATCCGTTTCCGCTTTTCATAAGGACGCTCTTCCGGATAAGTCTCGAACACGCCGCCCCGGCACGACAACTCCGGCATACCGGCCAAGAGCGCCAAACTGTGCCCTGGCAAGTCGACCTCTGGAATGATTTCCACGCCTCGTGCTTCCGCGTATCCGACCACTTCCTTCAAATCCTCCTTCGTATAATATTTCCCAGACAACTCGGGGAAATCCTCATAATAACTTCCTTTCTGCGCCAAGTCCGGATATTTGTCCAACGCCAAGCGCCAAGCCTGGTTGTCGGTCAGGTGCAAATGCAGGACATTCAGCTTAAAGAAAGACAGCTGGCGGATGCATTCCTTGAGCTCGTCTACCGTCCGGAAATGGCGGCTGCAATCCAACATCACACCGCGATACCCGAAGCGTGGCTGGTCTTGCACGGTCAAGCAGGGAAGTTTCCCTTCCGAAGCGTTCAAGACGAGTTGCTGAAGCGTGGCCAATGCGTGGTGTACGCCCGCCTTATCGCCCGCCTCGATGGTGATTTGCCGCTTTCGGATTTGCAAAACATAGGCTTCTTTTGGAAATTCATCGTTATGTTCAGCGCGAATGTCGCCTATGTTTTCCGACAAAGATAACGATAAATCGGCCTGTTTCCGCAGGTCTTCGGCGAAGGCTTCCCCTACTTTTTTCCATTCATCGGGCATTTGTATGGTTTTCAAGCGTTCAAGCGGAAATGAACCCGATTCGATTCGCACGGAATCCGGCAAGGGAATCAACGCAACAGGTTCTTTTACCGGCGGACTGCAAGCCGACAGGCAGAAAAGGAATAGAAATAATCCTATGATGATGTTCCTCATAGTGATAGACTTTTTAATTGGATTAATCTTAAGATGCGAGACGTTGCTGCAAAGTTGCAGGGGACTTTCGCGAGTCGCGAAACGTTGCTGCAAAGTTGCAGGAGACTTTCGCAAGCCGCGAAACGTTGCCGCAAAATTGCAGGGGACTTTCGCGAGTCGCGAAACGTTGCCGCAAAGTTGCAGGAGACTTTCGCAAGCCGCGAAACGTTGCCGCAAAATTGCAGGAGGCTTTCGCGAGTCGCGAAATGTTGCCGCAAAATTGCAGCAACATCCCGTATCCCCGTTTTAGCTTAATATCCCGGGTTCTGCTTCATGTTTGGGTTGATCAGCACTTCCGTAGTCGGGATCGGCCAGAGGTACTGGCGTTCGTTCCAGTTTTTCGTGGCCACGACGGCAATCTTCCCCGCCGCTTCCAACTTCGTAAAGTCCGCCAATCCGTTCTCGTCGATATCCGGCGTGAATGCCCAGAACCAATCGCCCGTATTGACCACATTCTCGATGAGCAAAGAAGAGGGATAAAGCATCATGTAGACTTTCTTCGTCATCACCTTGTCCATCAATTTCCAGCGGATCAAGTCCATGTACCGAAGTCCCTCTTTCGGGAATTCCATGCGGCGTTCCATGCGCAATTGAGAGCGCAATTCCTCTTGGCTCGCCATCTGGAAGGCAGGATATTGGTCCGTAGCCGATTTATCCACGCCATACGCACGGGCACGTACTTCGTTCATCGCGTCCAATACAGACTGGTCGATTTGGTTCAACTCAATCTTTGCCTCGGCATAGATTAACAGGATGTCGGCGTAGCGGATGATGATTCGGTCGGCCTCCGAGCGCATGGCATTTTGCAAGCAGCTCTCGTCCAAACCTTTCTTCCATACCAAACCATTGTAAGAAGCATACTGGGCGTTGGCACGCGTATCGTTGTTCGTAATCATTTCACCGGTATTGTAGTTCATGACTTGTAACGCTTCCGGATGCGGATTATATTCCACGCCGCACCAGTTCTCGCCAAACGGAACGATCGTCATACTCAAACGCGGGTCGCGGTTCTTGAACGGGTCGTGCGGATCGAAGAGCGGAGATTCATCAATAGGCAGACCATCCGTGCAGACATAAGCTGCCAACAAATCCCAAGTCGGGTTCGGTGCGCCATAACCGCCTACGTTTCTGGGCAACGGATACTGCGCATTGTTGTAAATACCATATTCAATCGAACGCGGAATCAAGAAAATCGATTCCGAAGAGTTCTTTGTACTTTGCAAGAAGAGCTCGCGATAGCTGGGGTGCAAATGATAAACACCTAAATCTATAACGGCTTTTGCTGATTGGGCAGCCATTTCGAAATCTCCCATATACAAAGCATAACGAGCTTTCAATGCCATGGCTGCGCCTTTGGTTGCCCGTTGTTCTCCGCCTGAATAAGATGTAGGCAATCCTGCAATCGCCAAATCATATTCATCGTACACGAATTGCTTGACGGTTGCCAATGGCGTACGTCCCATAGCCAGTCCTTCGTCAATATCGATATCTTCTTCCACCAAAGGTACATCGCCGAATTTGCACATCAACTTAGCGTAAGCCGTAGCACGGTGGAAATGGGCTTCCGCGATCAATTGGTTGATAGCTGTTTCGGAAGCTCCGTTCTCGATAGCCCGTTGCGCTTTATGGATGACGCCGTTTGCACGGGCAATTACTTTGTATTGATTATCCCAAATGGTGGTAATCGTTGAATTCTGCCCTGTCAACGTACCCAACTGGAAATCGGTCAATGCTTCACGATAAATGTTATCGTCCGACCAGTCCGTGCTGGCATCGCCATCTTCGTCTAATGTCCAAAATTCACTTTTATACAATTCGTTTACGGCCATCTTGACCTCCGTCTCATCGGAATACCACGTTTCTGTGGAACCATACGAAAGCGGATTCAAATCCAAATCGTGGCAAGAAGACAATAAAACCATTCCGCTGAAAAGCGCAATTATGATATTTCTATTTCGTTTCATATTTTTCATCATTTAAAAATTAACAGATACACCTAACAAAACAGAAGAGGTGATAGGATAACCTGTCGCACTCACTTCCGGATCCCAACCATGCGGGTACTTGCTGATGCAGAACAAATCATTACCCGATACATAGAAACGGACCATATCGATGCTGGCCTTCTTGGTTAATTCCGTCGGAAGCGTATAACCAATCGTCAAGTTCTTCAGACGTACATACCGACCATTAAATAACCAATAATCAGACATAGCCATATTCGCTTCTACATTATTACGAGTCAAGCGCGGATATTTAGCTTCCATATTCTGCTCTGCCGTATTATTGACACTCCAATAGTTGCCTTCCAACAATTCAGGGAAACCGGACCAGTTCGCATTCAAACCCTCCACCATTTCGCGGGCGATGCGGGCGTTTTGCTTACCGACGCCCTGAAACATCAAAGAAAGGTCGAAACCTTTCCACGAAGCGGAAAGATTGACACCATACATATAGCGAGGTAATGAACCGCCTAATAATACACGGTCGTATTCCGGAGAAATAATACCATCAGGCACGCCATCTGGTCCGGAAATGTCCTTATATTTAATATCACCTACAGTTACATTATCGTTCAACTTAGGCGAGTTGGCAACCTCCTCAGCTGTTTGGAATAGGCCATCACTTAAATAACCGTACCATTCGTTGAATTCACTGCCTTCCATCTTCACTTGGTCGCCCAAATATTCCGTTCCACCTAAGTCGCCCATGCGAGAAACAAAATCAGATAAGTTTGCAGATACCGAATAGCTGAATTCGCCAATTTGATCACGCCAACCGATTTCGATATCATACCCTTTCGTATCCATCCGACCGGCATTCACATACGGGTTATCATAGCCGATGAAACTCGGAATTTCCGTAGCAATCAACATATCCCGTGTATGTTTTTGATAATAGTCGAAAGCAAAGGTCAAACGGCTATCTAAGAATTGAGCATCCAAACCAACATCCCAAGTTTCGGTCGTTTCCCAGGTAATATCTCGTACAGCATACGCTTGTTGTGCACCTGTCGTCAAAGAGGTAGCTGCATTTCCCTTATAGAAAAGAGAAGACCCAAATATGATGGCCGACTGATACGGATAATAGTTCTGTTTGTTAGGATCGTCTTCGTTGGTCACATCCGTAATACGTTCATTTCCTAACGTACCCCAAGAACCTCTTAGTTTTAAATAGGACAACCAATCTAAATTCAAATCCTTCATGAATTGTTCTTCACTCAATACCCAACCAGCGGAGAATGAAGGGAAGTTTGCCCATCTGCTATCAGCAGCGAAACGAGAAGAGCCGTCACGACGGAAGTTCGCCTGAATCAAATAACGATTATCGTAGCTATAAGCCACACGGCCGAAGAACGAACGGTATGCATATTCTTCTGCATTCCCGCTATTGTCTCGATAAGTTTCAGGACCTACATCCAAATAAGGATAATCCTTTAATTCATATTGGTCGCGCGAAGCCGTCAAGTTTTCCCACGAAGCAAAATAATCTTCGTAACCGACCATTACGGACAACGAATGTTTGCCAAACGTTCTATCGTAATTGGCGAAGATTTGGGAAGTGATATCGTAGTTATCGTTCCGCTCTTCTTTCAAATTCGTGGTTTGTGTTCCAAACATGTAACCACGAACCGTATTGGGATCGTTTGCATAGGTATAAGGGACTTGCTTGGTGAAGTTCTTTATTTTGGTGAAATAGTAATTCGGCGCTACGATAGCCGAAATCTTCAATCCTTCGATCGGCGTGATATCTAATCCGGCTTTACCACCCACTTGCGTGCTCCATGTCTTTTTAGTTCCGCCATCGGTGATGACTGCCAATGCGTTTTCACCATCTTTCACATCGCCCCATGATCCATTGCTCCAACGAACTGCATAAATAGGAGGAGTCGCACGGATGCCGGCGGCTAATGGATTGGCATGAGGAGTTTCGTCGCTCGCACGGTTAAAGTTCACATCCAAATGCGCCGCAATCCATTTGTTTACTTGGATATCGTTGTTAACGCGGACCATGAAACGTTCGTAGTTCCGATTTTCATACAAACCATCTGTCTTGTCGTAACGGAAAGAGGCTTTCGATTTCACTACTTTACTGCCTCCGGCGATATTGACAGAATGCGTCTGGCGCGGAGCCGAGCTCTTCAACAATACGTCTTGCCAGTCGACCATGGGGTAATTGTCTGGATCCGTAGCATTGTATCGTACCCAATTGTTTACTTGGTCTTCGGAATAGGTTTGATACCAACCTCCGGCATTATTATCATTGTAGCGCGTTTCGTTGGTCATTTCCAAGAAACGTTGGGCGCCTACGTATTTAGGCAGTTCGGTCGGCATTTCCCAACCATACTCGAAGTTGTAGCTCAAAGACAAATCATCGGCTTTCGCACGCTTCGTCGTAATCACGATGACACCGGCAGCTGCACGTGAACCGTAGATAGAAGCGGAAGCTGCATCCTTCAATACGGAGATATTCTCTACGTCTTCCGGGTTCACTTGGTTGATATCGCCCGGCACACCATCTACAATCACCAACGGACTGGTTTCACCAATTGTCGTCACACCACGAATCCGAATAGATGCCGTGGCGCCTGGCGCGCTATTGTCTCGCGTTACCAAGACACCGGAAGTAGCACCTTGCAACGCCGTAGACAATTGGGTCGTCCGGCGGGATGCCAAATCATCTCCTTTCAACGCACTCATGGCACCGGTCAAGTCCTTTTTCTTCATCGTACCATATCCGACTACGACCAGCTCGTCCAATGTCTCGCTATCTTCTTGCAGGGTCACATTGAAATTGGTTTGGCTTCCGACCGGAATGCTCTGCGTGGAGTATCCGATATAGGAGATTTCCAATACGGCATCCGGCGTGACTTCCAGCGAGAACTTACCGTCCATATCGGTAATCGTTCCGTTCGTCGTGCCTTGTACGATTACATTGGCGCCGATTACCGGAATACCCGCTTCATCCAAAATGGTTCCGCTGATGATTTTCTTCTCACCTTGTTGAGGGGCTGCACTTCTGTGCATCAACAGGATGTTGTTGCCTTGGACGGCATATACAATATCTGTCCCGGCGAACATACGGTCTAAGACTTCCGCTACCGTTTCGTTGTTTGCGCTGATCGATACGGTATGGTTCAGATTGACCTTCTTGTTGTAAACAAAAAGATAATCGGTTTGCTCTTCGATTTGCTTGATGATCTCTTTCGCCTGCTTTTGGTTAGCATTGATGTTGACCCGCATGGTTTGCGAATTTACTTGGGTCGCAAAAGCAGAGGAAACGCACAACAATCCACATAGTGATGTTAGCTTCATGACTCTTGGGATATTAAATTCGGTTAATGCCAAGGCTTTCGATACCTTGATCAAATTCTTTTTCATACATTTGCATTTAATCTAATTGTACTTTACTGCCTGCGTAACGGCGCAGGCCTCCTTTTTTAAAAGTTAATATTGTGTTGAGACCGGATCCTGTGCGAACAGCGTCCGGTTTCGTTTTTCTTTTATTCTGTTTCCTTCCTCATAGGCATTTCATTTAATCGTTATTTTATTTTGTTCGTTATTCTTCTCGTATCGGAAACGGTGCTCCAGTTGCAATACCTTCAGCACCTGTTCCACGCCGTCTTTCGTGCGGAACTTTCCTGTATAGTATTCATCCAGCAAATCTTTGTTCAAGACATCGATCTGGATGTCGAAGTAGAGGGAAAGCTTTTCCATGATCTCCGAGATCGGCTGGTTGCGGAAGCATATCAGCCCCTCTTTCCATTTGAAATAATCCATTTCCTCGATCGGACTGGATTCATACTTTCCATCCACATAGCGCACTTGCTCACCCGGTCGCATCCGGTACACGTCCGTTTGCCCGTCTGTTTCCAGCTCTACGCTTCCCCTTAGCAAAGCCACCGCGAATCCCTTTTCTTCCGCATAGGCAGAGACGTTGAATTCCGTCCCTAATACCCGTACGTTCATCTTCGAGGTCTTCACCAAGAAGGGCGCTTGCTCGTTCCGCTTCACGTCGAAATAGGCTTCGCCTTCCAATTCCACCGAACGCGTGCCGCGCTCGAACGTCACGGGATAGACCAACCGCGAATGGGCATTGAGCCAAACCCGCGTGCTATCTGGCAGGAGCAATTCCGCCCGTTGCCCGGCAGGGACGTAAAGCGTCTGGAAAAGCGGCGGGGCGGCTTCTTCACGGCGGTAGTCGACGACCTGTTGAATTCCCAATACCAACAAGACGATAGCGGCCACCTTCAGCAACTCGACCACGAAGGGAGGCATCCGCGTCCGCCGCTTCCCTTCGTTCGCTTCGTATGGAAACGCTTCCTGGTTCATCACCGTCATATCGTAGACCTTATGCAGGGCCATGAACTCCTTTACATGTTCCGGATCGGCATCCAACCAGTCAACCACCGCATCCGCCTCTTCCGGCGAGACGTTTCCTTCCACATATCGTTGCAACAAATCCTTTTCCATACCCGTTCTACTTTCCTTTACGTATAATAAGACAATCCAAGCGCGGAAACCCCTGAATGAAAAAGCAAGAAAATGAGAAAAATTTTTTAATGGCTGTTTAGTGCGTGTAAAACAATAGATAGAAGATAGGCAGGTAATCTTTCAGCGCCACGCGGAGCGCTTTGAGGGACTTCGTGATATGGTATTCCACACTTTTCGGCGCAAGGTGCATGAGTTCGGAAATCTCCTTGACGCTCTTCTGTTCAAAGCGGCTTAGGATAAAAATACGGCGGGTCTGCTCGGGGAGCGAAGCCAAGGTTTTACGCAAGATTTCCGTTATCTCGGAAGAGAAGATTTCCTCGGGGTTACAGGCTTCGAGCGAGGCGATGCGGTAGTGGACGTCGCGGATGCGCTTCTCGGATATCTGCTCCATCGCCTCGTGGTGGATGGCTTCATGCTTCAGGTAGTTCAGCGATTGGTTCCGAAGGATGAACGTCAGCAACGCCAAGGGATGTTCTACCGTCTCCGCCTTTAGCGCGTCCCAAAGGCGCATCAAGGCATCCGACGCGATATCCTCGGCCGCCATCTCGTCGCGCACGTAAGATTTGGCGAACAGGAACGCGCGTTTATAGTATTGCGTGTACAATTTACTGAAATTCCAACTTTCCACAGGCCTGTTACATTTATGTTCGTTTGTTTTCCATGCTTCTTGACGGCAAAGATAGGTCTTTTTTCTTGAAAAAATGTGACAAATCTTTCAAAAATAGTCATCGCCACCCTCCGAAATCCCGATTTTGATGCATTTGGGGAGTCAATCTGGTCCAATTTGGTTGCGTTTATACTGGTTGACTACTCAATCAGTATAAACGCATGCGAATCTATAGGGTTTGTGTAGTCAATTGGCATGAATGCACGCGCATTCCTATCTATTTAGTACTCAATTTGAATGGAATCATATATGTTTATATCGATTTAGTAGTCAATCAGCAAAGATTCATCTGTCTGGGCCTTGCCGAACCGAAGAGGCGGGTAAAAAAAGGAGGTCCGGGAGCGGCGGAAGGCAAATTCCGCGTTTCCGGACCTTCGGAAAGTCGTTAGGATAGCCGTGTTTGGCTATTAGAAATGGCTGCTACCGTCGAAGCAATGCGTGCACACCTTGCACTTCGGCAAGCCGATGGCCTCGATGAGGGTCTCGAGCGTATTGAACTTCAGCGAACTGAGGCCGAACCGATCGGCAATGGTCTGCACCATCTTTTTATATTCAGGCGAATCGGTGGTGGCATATTTGTCGAGGTTCTTGTTCTCGTCTCCTTCCAGCTCTTTGATGATGCGGCGCGTGATGAGTTCCAGGTCGCTCTTCGACGACGTAAAGCCAATGAACGGGCACCCGTAGATGAGCGGCGGGCAGGCGATGCGCATGTGTACCTCCTTGGCGCCGTAGTCATAAAGGACCGTCACATTGTCTCGGAGCTGCGTGCCGCGTACGATAGAGTCGTCGCAGAACAGGATGCGCTTGCCTTGGAGCATGGCGCGGTTCGGGATGAGCTTCATCTTCGCCACGAGCGAGCGCATTTCCTGGTTGGCCGGCGTGAAGCTGCGGGGCCACGTCGGCGTATATTTGGCAATCGCGCGATGGTAAGGGACGCCCTTCCCTTCGGCGTATCCCAGCGCCATGCCGACGCCCGAATCCGGAATGCCGCAGGCGCAATCCACTTCCGAGTCATCCTTTTGCCCCATCTTGTATCCGCTCAGGAAGCGCACCTCTTCAACGTTTTTCCCTTCGTAGCAAGAGACCGGGAAGCCGTAGTACACCCACAAAAAAGAGCAAATCTGCATTCCCTCGTTGGGTTTGCGCATTTGCTCTATTCCATCTGCCCTGAGGCGCAAGATTTCGCCCGGCCCCACGTAGCGGTCTATTTCATAATCCAAATTGGGGAAGCTGCTCGATTCGCTGGTCGCCGCATAAGCGCCCTCTTTCCGTCCGATGACGATCGGCGTGCGTCCCCATTTGTCGCGGGCGGCGATGATGCCGTCTTCCGTCAGCAACAACATCGAACAAGAGCCCTTGATGCGGTTGAAGACGTTTTCGATGCCTTCCACGAAGTCTTTTCCTTGCGTGATCAGCAGGGCGACGAGTTCCGTCTGGTTCGTTTTCCCCGAACTGAGTTCCGAGAAGTGCATGTTCTGCGCCAGGAGCTCTTTCTCCAATTCGTCGATATTATTGATTTTGGCCACCGTCACAATCGCGAATTTGCCCAGATGCGAGTTGATGACAATGGGCTGCGCGTCTGTATCGCTGATGATACCAATGCCCGCATTTCCTACGAACTTAGGCAACGAAGCTTCGAACTTGGTTCGAAAATAAGAATTTTCCAGATTATGGATTGAGCGCATGAATCCCGCCTCCTTGTCGTAGGTTGCCATACCACCGCGGCGAGTTCCTAAATGTGAATTATAGTCTGTGCCATAGAATAGGTCTGTGACACAAGCCGATTTTGATATCGTACCAAAAAAACCACCCATGTGTTTATGCTTGTTTTTAGAAAATATGGGGGCAAAGGTACGAAAAAAGCCTATTACCGCGTAGCTTCTGGCAGATTTTTCGACAAAGCTCAAATTTTTCTTGAAAAAAGTGGGATGCGGGATTAGGGATTTCTTTCCGACGTGTCATCTATATAAGAAAAGCATCACAGATGGAACCAGAAAAGAAACAAATAGAAGAAGGCAAGAAGCTGGCCAGCCAGATCCGTTTCCGCAACGTGCAGACGGATGCCGAACGCGTCTATCGGGACGTGTGGCGGAAGATTGAAGCGGGCGAAGCTTGGCAGAAGCCGACGGGCGTGTCAGTCGTGTGGAAATACTTATCGATTGCTGCGCTGGTCGTGATGGCAGCCATGGCTACGTGGATGGCTTTATACCAGCCCACCCCGAAACCGGAAATGCTTACTTATATAGAAGTAGAAGCAGTGCCGGGCGCCAAGGCGCGGGTCGTATTGCCGGATAGTTCCGTCGTCTGGTTAAATAGCCACGCGCAGCTTCGTTATCCGAAAGAGTTTGTACAGGATGTACGCCGGGTCGAATTGGAAGGCGAGGCATTGTTTGAAGTGAAGCCGGATGCCAAGAAACCGTTCGTGGTGCAAGCCGAGGATTTGAAAGTTCGCGTATTGGGAACGAGATTTAATTTATATACAACGGATGATTTAGTGGAGACGACTTTGCTGGAAGGTTCAGTCGCCTTGTTTGGCAAAGGGAATCAGACGGAAACACCTGATGTCGTGATGAAACCAGGAGAACAGACGCTTTATTGCAAAGCCGACGGGACGATGAATACGCATCAGGTGCAAACGTCTGAATTCACGGCTTGGCTGGAGGGCAATTTTCTTTTCGAAGGACGGCCTTTCCACGAGATTGCGTCCGTGCTCCAACGAGCCTTCGGTGTGAAAATCCACCTTTCGGGAAAGAACTTGAAAGACAGAAGGCTGACAGCCCGCTTCACGCACAGCGAATCGTTGGATGAAATCCTTTCGATATTGCAATATTCCGCCCATTATACGTATGTACGAAAAGGCGGAGACGTCTATATTTATGAGAAATGAAATCGTAGTGTTGAACCATGAAAACAGTTTTGCCTATGGAGAAAGAAATGAAAGAAGCATAAAGACAAAAAAATTGGGAGTGCCTCCCGCATTCCCAATTCCAATTAAATATAAGAAATAAACAATGGATAGCTACCAACTATCCAATTAACCATAAAAACAGTACACAAAAGTATGAAGAATCTTTTAACTGGGATGTTAATTCAACAGAAAAAACATCCAGCGGAGCCTATTTTTTTGCAAGAAGAGCTCCACAAAACAATTAGAGTAATGAAAGCGACCTCTTTATTTTTATTATTAGGAATATGCGGTGCGTCGGCTACGACGTATGCGCAGACCGCGAGGTTGAATGTCGAGGCGCAAGGCGAACAGATTTCGGAAGTCCTGAAAGACATCGAAGAACAATCCGAGTACACATTTGTATATAATATCAATGAGCTCGATTTGGATCGCCACGTGAGCATATCAGCTAAAAACGCCTCCATCAACGAAGTGTTGAACCAGTTGTTTGCGGGCGCCAAGGTCAAATATGTCGTGACCGACCGCCATATTGCCTTGTATGCAGTAAATCCGAACGAAAAGGCACAACAGGATAAGAAAATCATCACCGGTACGATTGTCGACCCGAATGGCATTCCAGTCATTGGCGCCAATATCATCGAAAAGGGCACGACGAATGGGACCGTCACCGACATGGACGGTAAATTCTCGCTTAGCGTAGCCCCGGGGACAACTTTGCAAATCTCTTATATCGGATTTAACACCCAGGAAGTAAAAGTAGGGAGCGACACCAATTACGACATTGTATTGAAGGAAGATGCTGAAGCGCTGGATGAATTAGTCGTAGTCGGTTATGGTTCGCAGCGCAAATCCGACTTGACGGGCGGCATTACCGCTATTGGCGAAGAGGGCTTGCAAATGGTTTCGACCAACAACCTCATGGACCGCCTTTCGGGTCAGGTGCCGGGACTGAACGTACAGATTTCGAATGCGACGCCAGGCGAAGACCAAACGCTCCGTGTGCGCGGCGAAAATTCTTTGACGGCCGACAACTCTCCGTTGATTGTCTTGGATGGAATTCCTTATAGCGGCTCGCTGGGCGATATCGACCCGAATGTCATCGAAAGCATGTCTGTCTTGAAGGATGCTTCGTCGGCGGCTATTTACGGTTCGCGAGGCGCAAACGGTGTTATCCTCATCCAAACGAAGAAGGGGCGCAAAGGAGCAGCGCAAGTAGTCTACAAAGGACAAGTCGGCATGCAACAACCGCAACGCCGCATCAACGTGATGAAAGGTCCGGAATACGTGAAATATATCCAGGATTATTATCGGTTGCGCTATGGATATAGTGGTGACCAATTGGATCCAATGACGATCCTCAACCCCAGCGAACGTGAGAATTACCAAAACGGCGTGGAAACCGATTGGCAAGACATGATCTTCCGAAATGCCCTGACGACAAACCATCAAATCAGTATTTCCGGAGGAACAGACAATACCACCTACATGGCCTCTATTTCGCATACCCGCGAGGATGGTATCGTGAAGGACCGCGGCTTGAAGCGAACGAATATTTCGTTGAACGTGACACAAGTCTTCAACAAGTGGTTGACCATCGGTATGAGCACCCAGGCCATCCAAAAGGATTATGGCGGAATATCGGCAGGTATCGGCAACGCGTTGCGCTTGAGTCCTTATGGCGAGCCGAATGATGAAAATGGTGACATCAACTTCTATCCGATGGACCAGACCTTGTATTACCATCCGCTCGCAGATTCAGACGCGACAGCCGACCGCATGAGCCGCAACATCTTTATTTCTACGTTTGCAGAGATTCAATTCCCTGTAGAAGGGTTGAAATTCCGTACCAACTTCGGCTATAACTATCGCAACCGGGAAATCGGTGAATACTACGGCCGCACGACCTTGACGGGACAATCTACCAACGGTTACGCGCATATAGAGAACCAGAACTACTGGGATTATACGTGGGAGAACGTCTTAAGCTACGACCGTACTTTCGGCAAACATAAAGTAGGCGCGACGGCGCTCTTCAGCGTGCAGGAGACGAACACCTTCCTCAACGAGCAATCGGGTGAAAGCTTCGTCAATGACGATTCGGAATACTTCAACATGGCGGGTGCGGAAAAGAATAAGATACTTAACTCGTCGTTGACACACACGGCGATGCTCTCTTACATGCTCCGCTTGAATTACGCCTACGATAACCGTTATTTAATCACCTTGACGGGCCGTTCAGACGGTTACTCGGCTTTCGGCGCCAACAACAAGTACGCCTTCTTCCCTTCCGCGGCCGTGGCTTGGAACATGTCGCAGGAAAGCTTCATGGAAGATGCGCAGGATTGGCTTGACATGTTGAAGATCCGCTTGTCGTATGGCTCGAACGGGAATCAAGCCATCAACGCCTACCAGACGCTCGACCGCCTGAGCCTGACCACCTATATTTGGGGAGACAACGGCACGACCGTCAACGGAACGTACATGAAAAACAATGCCGTCGGCAATCCGAACCTCCGATGGGAAACTTCCCACACGTTTAACGCCGGCGTCGACTTCAGTTTCTTCGGCGGCCGTTTATCGGGTAATTTAGACATGTACGTCGTTAATACCAGCGATTTGTTGATGAGTCGCACCGTCCCCTACATGAACGGCTTCAAGTCTATCATGGATAATGTGGGTAAAACCCGCAACAAGGGCGTGGAATTTTCTATCAGCTCCGTAAACGTCCGGAATGACAGTTTCCAGTGGGGTACCACCGTCAATTTTGCCCTGAACCGGGATGAAATCGTGGAGCTTCGAGGAGATGGCAAGGATGACATCACGAACGAATGGTTCATCGGGGAGCCTATCCAGGCGATCTACGATTACGGCGTCGTCGGCATCTGGCAAGAGGGAGATAACTTCCTCACGGCTGATGGAAGCGAGATCCAAGCCGGCGCGGAGCCAGGATTTGCCAAGATTGAGGATCATAACGGTGACGGCAAGATTACAGCAGACGACAAGTACGTCTTAGGCTCTCGCCTTCCCAGCTTCACCCTTTCCATGAGCAACCGTTTCGATTATAAGAATTTCTACTTCTCGTTCTTGTTAAACGGCGTCTTTGGGCAGATGCAACAGCTCTACGACTACCAGCCGGAACGTTGGGGCTGGGGCTACAATTATATCAGCGATATGAACTACTGGACGCCCGAGAATCCGGATGCCGACGTGGTTTCGCCTGCTTATAATCCATACGACAAGATGGAATTTTATAAAAAGGTGAACTATGTGGCAATCAAGAATATTACGCTGGGGTACAACTTCCCGAAGCAGATGACCAGCAAAATCGGCATAGCGGGACTGGGTGTGAACGTCAGCGTCAATAATGCCTACACCTTCAGCAACGTGAAGAACTGGTTAAATCTGGAAGCAGGCTCTTCCTACAACATGGCGACGGCTTATCCGACCGCGCGCTCCTATATGTTCGGTTTAAATGTGACTTTCTAACAATTGAAACAATTAGCAACAAAGTATATTATGAGACATCTTTCTATATTATCATTGGCAGCCGCTTTAACCCTTTCCATCAGCGGTTGCTCCGGTTTCCTCGACGAGGATATGAAGAGTTCCCTCACGCCTGGGAATACATACACTTCTACCTATGGATTTGAAACGGCCGCCACGGGACTCTACTCCTGGGCGCGTGCCGAGTTCTCGACTTGGAATAGCGAAGACGACGCGGCCTTTACACACAGCCAGGCTTGTCCTTACGAAGCGTTGCAGGTGGCGACAGACATTGTCTTCACCGCGCACAAGGATGGCTCCCTCGTCCCGTTCGAAAACTTGACCTATACGGCCTCCAGCGTCTATGTAGAATCTTACTGGAACTGGGCGTATGGTTTAATCGCCAACTGTAACGCGTTATTGACCCACTCCGAGGATGAAGTGGAGTGGGACAACGCGTCCGACAAATCTTTGTACCAGGCCACGGCGCGATTTTTCCGTGCGTATGCTTACCGTTATTTAGTCTATTTATATGGAGACGTCCCCTATGTAGACAAGGTGGAGACGGAATTCCGCATCGATTTTACCCGTACGCCGAAGGCCGAAGTGCTGCAAAAAATGATTGAAGACCTGCAATTCGCTGCCGAGAACTTGCCAGAAAATCCAGACAGCGTGGAAGACGGGAAACTCACCAAATGGGCAGCGCTCCACCTCCTCTCCGAAGTTTACCTGATGGCAGGAATGAATCAAGAGGCAGCCGACGCGGCGCAGGAGGTGATAAACTCTGGATACTTCCACCTCATGACCGAACGTTTCGGAAATACTGTAGACCAGCCGGGCGACGTCTTTTCGGACCTGTTCAAGGAATATAATCAGAACCGCAAGTCGGGAAACCAGGAGACCGTCTGGGCGATGCAGTTTGAATACAATACAACCGGAGGCGGAGGCGTCTACGACGACTGGACAAAGCGTGCATGGAACGCCAAGTATTACAACGTGGACGGGTTTGTGCTTTGCGACTCGCTCGGAGGCCGCGGATTGGCCCAAATCGTCCCCTTCCCTTGGTGGGTAGATTCGGAAAGCTTCTACGACGCGACGGACATCCGAAACTCGGACTATAACATCAAGCGAAACTGGTATTACAACAATCCGGAGAGCGAGAAATATGGACAAAAGGCGGAGATCACCCAGGAAACTTGGGAGATTGGGAATCTACTCCCCACCATCACCAAGTTCTGGTACGGCAAGACGGCCGACAACGAGGCATACGAAGGCAACAACAAAGACCGTATGAAATTCCGCCTCGCCGAGACTTATCTCCTCTTGGCGGAAGCCAACATCAACTTGGGGAACACGCAAGCGGCGGCCGAGGCCATCAACACCGTGCGCCGTCGTGCCGGGGCTTCAGACATCACCCCCGCCCAGGCGACAATCGATTTCCTGCTTGATGAACGCATCCGCGAGCTCGTCGGGGAAGAGTTACGACGTTTTACGCTGGTCCGCACGGGCAAGATGGTAGAGCGTACGAAAAAGTATAATACCGTCATGGGCTCGAAGATGGTGGATACATACACGCTCTGGCCGATCCCGCAATCGATCATCGATTCGAACACGGGCGCCGAGTTCCCACAGAATCCGGGCTATTGATGAAATCATCCTGCCAGGCAAGAAGCCCTTTATACAAAGTATGGGGCCTCTCTGCCTGGCAGTTTTGTGTAGAAACCTATTTTTTACCCTATAATTAAGAAAACACTGGAAATATGAAGAATCTATTGACTGTAACGCTGCTGACAGCCTTGGCGGCGTCGTCCGTAGCCCAGACGCGGACAGATATCTATCACAACGGCTGGATCGACTTCAATAAGAATGGGCAAAAGGATATTTACGAGGATCCGAAGCAGCCGATCGAGGCGCGAATCGATAACCTCTTGCAGCAAATGACGTTCGAGGAGAAGACGTGCCAGCTGGCCACGCTCTATGGTTATGGCGCCGTCTCGAAGGACTCGCTCCCCACGCCAGCGTGGAAAACGAGCATTTGGAAGGATGGAATCGGAAACGTGGACGAACAACTCAACGGCGAGTGGAAGCGGACGTCATGGGAGTTCCCGTACTCGAACCACCCGGTGGCCATGAACATGGTGCAGGCTTTCTTCGTGGAGGAAACGCGTTTAGGCATCCCAGCCGATATGACGAACGAGGGAATCCGCGGTTTGAAGCATGAAAAATCCACGTTCTTTCCTGCACAGATCGGACAGGGGAGCACATGGGACAGAGACCTGGTGCGCCGCATCGGCGAGATAACCGGCAAAGAAGCAAGGGCTTTAGGCTACACAAATGTCTATTCACCGATCTTGGATCTGGCGCGAGATCCTCGATGGGGACGCACGGTCGAGACCTACGGGGAGGATCCCTATTTGGTAGGTGAATTGGGCCGGCAACAGGTCCTCGGTATCCAGGAGCAGCGGGTGGTCTCTACCCCGAAGCACTTCTCGATTTATGGCGTTCCCGCGGGCGGGCGCGACGGTTATTCGCGGACGGACCCGCATGCTACGCCCCAGGAGGTGCATGAACTCCACCTCGAGCCCTTCCGCATCGCTTTCCAGGAGGCGGGAGCGCTTGGGACCATGGTCTCGATGAATGATTACAACGGCACGCCGATGAGCTCGAGTTCCTACTTTTTGACGGAGCTGATGCGCAATCAGTGGGGCTTTAAAGGATATATCGTCTCGGACAGTTGGGGAAATGACCAAAACCAGGTCCTTTACCACGTGGCGGATAGTCCGGAAGCCTCCATCGCGCAAGAAATCAACGCGGGCACCAACGTTCGTACCTATTTCGAGCTCCCGGAAGACTTCCTCATCCCCTTGCGCCAGGCGGTAAAAGACGGGCTTATATCTGAAGAGACCCTAAACCAGCGGGTACGGGAAGTCCTCTACGTCAAGTTCTGGCTCGGCCTTTTCGACGAACCTTATACCAAGGACCCCAAGGCGGCAGACCAAATCGTGAACAATGACGAACACCGGAAGGTGGCGCTACAGGCCGCCCGCGAATCGGTCGTGCTGCTAAAGAATGACGGCCTCTTGCCACTCAATAGAGACTCCATCCACCACGTGGCGGTGATTGGTCCGCTTGCCGACGATGCTAAATCGCTGATGTGCCGGTATGGCTCGCATAATCCTCGGGTCGTAACGGGTTTGGAGGGGATTCAAAACCTCTTAGGGGAGAACGTAAAGGTTTCCTACGCGAAGGGATGCAACGTCCGCGATCGCCACTTCCCCGAAAGCGATATCATGTATTTTGAACTGAGTGAGAAAGAAAAAGAAGAGATAGAAAAGGCCGCGGAAACCGCCCGGAACGCCGATGTGGCCATCGTCTACGTCGGTGACGACGTCCGCACCATCGGGGAATCCCGGAGCCGCGTCTCGTTAGACCTCCCCGGGCGGCAGAAAGAGCTTGTACGCGCCGTGCAGGCGACCGGGACGCCTACGATCCTCGTGATGTTCAACGGTCGGCCGGTTACGATCAACTGGGAAGACAAGCATCTGCCTGCCATCATCGAGGCATGGTATCCAGGCGAATACTCGGGCCAGGCCGTGGCGGAGATCCTCTTCGGAGAGGTGAACCCGAGCGGGAAACTTCCCGTTACGTTCCCGAAATCGGTGGGACAAATCCCGTGGGCGTTTCCCTTCAAGCCGGGATCGACGGGCCGTGGTTTCGCGCGGGTGTCGGGAGATTTATATCCTTTCGGCCACGGGTTGAGCTATACCACGTTCGAGTTCTCGGATTTAAAAATCTGGAACCCGGAAATCAGCGACGGCGATACCCTGAAAGTAACCTGCAAGGTGAAGAATACGGGTAAATACGCAGGCGACGAGGTGGCCCAGCTCTACCTCAACGACGAAACCTCTTCCATCTCCCGGTATGAGAAGGAGCTCTGCGGTTTCGAGCGCGTATCGCTCCAGCCCGGGGAGGAAAAGACGGTTACCTTCCGCGTAGACCGCCGCGCCTACGGCATGTATGATGCAAATAATAAATTTATTGTGGAACTGGGGAAATTCACCCTTTATGTGGGGAATTCCTCGCAGTCTACCCCTCTAACTAACACATTCTATGTTCACTAAAATTTCTATCACATTTCTCTTGTCTATCCTCGCGCTGCTCCCTGGAGCGGCGCAGGATTGGCTTGGGCAGACCCGCGCCGACATCCGCACGGGCATTACCGGCAAAGGAACCGCCGCCGAGGTCCTGGAAGAGACCGACACGACGCTGACCCTCCGTTGCGAAGAGGAGGACGAGCGCTGCCGCAAGTTTGACGTCCGCTACGAGTTTTCCTTCGCCGCCGACGCGTGTACGGCCTATCGCCGCATCTTGCCGCTCCATAGTTACTGGGCCATCACGATGCAAGACCTCATCCTGCAGGAGGAAGGCACTCCCTCCGGCGAGGATTTGGATATCGACGGGGAGACGCTGGCTTCAGACTACGACTTCGAGGATTTCACCCTCCATTTCTCGGTGGAAAACGGATGCCTCGTGGCAGAATTCAGGCGCAAAGAATAAGTAACCATCGCTATACACTTTCCGGGAGGCGCAATCGCTTCCCGATACAACAAAAAAGGCTGTCATCACGACAGCCTTTTTCCGTTCCAAACAATTTCTATGGAAGAAATTCAAATGTATTAACTTTTCAAGTCAATGTGATTGTTTCTGGATATTTGATGATGGTAGCCTCTTCCGTGCCGTTGGAATAGGTTTCAATCTGGAATTGATATTGTCCTTCGGCCGCATCGTACATCATCGTAAATTCAATCCGTGTATCTGTATTTACCAGGAGGGCCGATGCCTCGTGGGGCATCCGCTGGTCCACGTAACTGATTAGCACAAGCGCCGCCTTCTTTCCTTTGGGCGAATCGACGAGTTTAAGCCCTGTTCCCTCGACTACAGCTGTTTTATTCCGGGCGAAATGAAGCGGATGCTCCTCATCGCCTCCCTCCTTCTGGTAGAAAGCCGTGATTTTCGGTTGCACGGGTTCGGGCTCCGGTTCCGGCTCGGGCGTCGGGGTGTTATCTTTCCCTTTCGTGGCCAGGCCGAGGCGGGTGCGGACGGTGCGGTCGTGCTGGTAGAGCAATCCGTTTATATTATTAATCATCGTCGATAGCGCCGTCTCCGTCTCGGGGTTCTTGGTAGAAAGCGCGTTGACGGTATAATACGAGTTGATCGCGAGGGCTAATTGGCGAAACGCCTCGTCGGTCTGCGGTCGGAGCTGTTTCATGCTGGCCGACGTGTTCAGCAGGTTCATTTCCCTCGTGCGTTCTACATATAATGTATTATAGAGGTCGTTCGCCTCCTTGGCTTTCGTGAGCGCGGGGGTGAGATGAAGAAGTTCCACATCCGCTGCGCAGGATTCCTCTTGCAACTTGTCGTAGAGGTCGTTCAAGATCGCGGTTTCCTCCTCGTAAGGCTTCGAGGCCGCGCCGCGCGATGGCTTGATGACCCGGGCCAATCGCTTCGCCGCCTCCATTTGTTCCTCGTCCAGGCAGAAGCTGACATAGACGTCCACGATATTGGCGATGAAATAAAAGCCATTGTCCCGGACGCGGTCCGTCGTCAGCATCTTCTCCGTCTGCGTGAAAGAGGTATTGACCTGGAAACAGTTCGTCTCCCTTCCTACGGCCGCGGCGTAATTATTCCGGGGGGTGAGGAAGCCTTGCGCCTCTGCCACCTCTTCGGGCACCTCCGCCAGCAGGTTGGTGTGGAGGAGGACATGCTCCGCGTTGCGCGAGTTCGTAAATGAAAAATCAGCGGGTATGTTTAACATAGTATCTCCTTTCTACTTGATGAATTATTTTTTCTGGGGGTAAAGTTACCATTTAAATTCATTCCTTGCAAGAAAAATCGAAAAAAAATTTTTCAAGCTCATTTTTTTGCCTGGATTTTCCTTCCACAGCGTGGAAACACATTCCAGCTCCTATAAAGCGCTGGAACGCCATTTCCCTCCATTCCAGCTCCTGGATTTTCCTTTCACGGCGTGGAAGCACATTTCAGCTCCTGGATTTTCCTTCCACGGCGTGGAAGCATATTCCAGCTCCTGGAAAGTGTGGAAACGGCGTTTCCCTCCGTTCCAGACACTGGAAGCGACAAAAAGTAGCTCGGACTCCATTCCAGGAAAATTTCTGCCGCTAAATTTCGTTTTTTCCTCGTGGCGGCGTTGTGGCGTTCCCTTTTAGGGAGAAGAGATTGGCGCAAAGATGGCGGAGCGCGTCTAAAGGATAATGAAACAGCATGCGAGGGCCGCTAAAGCGCATCACCTCTCGCATCTTCGCCCGCATGGCCGGTTTATAGCAATGGACGGTGCAGCGCTGGCATGATGGTTTATTTTCCCCGAACGGACAGCGGTTCAGCCGCGTGCAGGCATACGCCAAGAGGGTATCACACGCGGCGCATCGCCTCGCGTTTCCTTCCTTCAGCCGGCAGTAGAGGTCGATCATGCGCCGGACGGTTCGCTTTTCCCGCTCAATTCTGGACACTTTCCCCATTTTTTTCTCTATCTTTGCACGGCAAATATACGAAAAGTTAGGTTATTTACAAAAGAATAAAACAGAAATATGTCTGGGAAAGGAATTTGTATGTATATTTGTAGTATAAAATAGAAAGAATATGCCGACTGTTTTTGATATATTTGGAATACGCGGGTATTTTTTTTCTGGCGACCATCTTCCGATACATTTACATATCACCAAAGGAGATGCGAATGCGAAGATACAGGTCGACCCAGAAATAAAAGTTTTATCTAACTCCGGCTTGAAGGCGAAAGAGCTTTCCATTGCGCTGGATTTGGTTAAGATGTACCGGAATGAGATCATAGAATTGTGGAACGAATATTGTAAATAAATATGGAAAAGATTATAAATGTATGGTTCACGGCAGAGCGGATATACATCCGCACGGATGCGGACAAGATCTACAGCCTCCCGCTCGAGGTATTCCCGATTTTGAAAGAGGCTTCCGGGCCGCAGCGTGAAGATTTCACGATTGAAATGGGGGGCGAAGCGCTTCGATGGAAAGCCTTGGATGAGGACATCCATATCTCCAGCTTTTTTGAGCCGGAAACAGTGAATTATGATAATGAGGTGAACCGGCTGCTCTCGCAGTTCCCCTACCTCGACATGAAAGCCTTTGCCGCCTATTTAGGCATGCATTGGACCAAGCTCGCCCGCTTCCGGTACGGTGTATGGACACCGACGGCGGAGACTTTGGAAAAAATCAAGAATGGCATTAAAAAAATCGGGAATGAAATGGCTGCAGCCACATTCTGAACCGTAGCGGATAGTGGGAACCGGAAATATGCAGACGCGAGCCAACCGAAAGCGCCCCCACGCGGAAAATAAAAAAGCAGCTACCCGGAAAGGTAACTGCTCAACGTTTAGGGAGCGGCAAACGGGACTCGAACCCGCGACCCTTAGCTTGGGAAGCTAATGCTCTACCAACTGAGCTACTGCCGCGATTGCACTGCAAATATACGACATTATTCTATTTCTACGCAAGTTTTAGTGTATAAAAAATCTAAATAATGACAAGATGGAGAAATTAACATTGGTAAAAGTGGGCGGAAAGATTGTGGAAGAGGCTGATACTCTGAAACAATTACTGGAAGACTTCGCCCAGATCGAGGGACACAAGGTTTTGGTGCATGGCGGGGGGCGCTCGGCGACGAAGGTCGCGGCGCAGCTGGGCATCGAGAGCCGGATGGTGGACGGCCGGAGAATTACGGATGCCGAGATGCTGAAGGTCGTGGCGATGGTGTACGGCGGCCTGGTGAATAAGAGCATCGTGGCGGGACTGCAGGCTTTGGACGTGAATGCACTTGGACTGACGGGCGCGGACATGAACCTGATGCGCTCGGAGAAGCGGCCGGTTAAAGAGGTCGATTATGGTTTCGTAGGGGATGTGAAAGAGGTGAATGCCGGTCTCTTGGCGGATTTAATCCGGCGGGGCGTCGTTCCGGTGCTGGCTCCGCTGACGCACGACCGGAAAGGCCATCTATTGAATACCAACGCGGATACCATCGCCGGCGAGGCGGCGAAAGCCCTGGCGGCACATTTTGACGTGACTTTGATGTTTTGCTTTGAGAAGAAAGGCGTTTTGCGGGATGAGAAAGATGATGAGAGCGTGATCCCGACGCTGGACCGCGGGATGTTCCAACAATATGTGGAAGAGGGAATTATTCAAGGGGGAATGATCCCGAAATTGGAGAATGCATTCCAAGCCATCGATGCCGGCGTGAAGGAGGTCGTCATCACGCGCGCGTCAGATATTCACAAGCATACGGGGACACGGGTTTTTTAAGCGGCAAGATGGAAAAAGAAGTGGCTTGTATCTGCGGGGCGGTGCCCCGTATGCCCGAGTTGCAGTTTCCCGAGCCTGTCAACTGGACGATACGGGAAGGGGAGCAATGGGCGGTAGTAGGACCCAATGGCGCGGGGAAAACGCTGTTGGCGGACCTGCTGCAACGAAAGATAGCGCTTAAAGCCGGGGAAGTCCGCTTGGGAGACGACGCCCCGGTGCACGAATGGATCCGCAGTATCGCATTCAAAGATATTTATACTTTGGCCGACTGTCGGAACAGTTATTACCAGCAGCGATGGCATGCGACGGAGTCGGACGATGTGCCGACGGTCCGCTCGCTGTTGGAACCTTATTTAGGGACGGAAAATTTGCTGGAAATCCTGCAGCTCTTCGGGATAGAGGATTTATTGCCCAAGAAACTGATTTACCTCTCGAGCGGGGAGTTGCGGAAGTTTCTGATTGCGCGTACGCTCTTGGCGCGCCCGCGTATCCTGATTTTAGACAATCCGTTTATCGGTTTAGATGCGCCCTCGCGCGATTTATTGGTCGAAATGCTGGAGCGGATTGCGGAATGGCACCATGTACAGGTCGTTTTGCTGTTGTCTAACCCGGCAGACATTCCGAAGATGGTAACAGATGTATTGCCTATCAAGCAACGGACTGTCTACCCGCCGAGGAAGCGTGCAGCCTTTTTACAGGACGTGGAACTGATTCGCGAGCTCTTTCCGGAAGAGGATACGTCGCAGCTGGTACTGCCCGTCGATTTGAACAAGGAGCCGGCTGCACATCAAGTGACTTTCCGCCTAGAAAAGGTCTCGATACGGTATGGAAAGCGGACGATCCTAAAGGATATCGACTGGGAGGTCCGTAACGGCGAGAAGTGGGCCCTTTTTGGACCGAACGGGGCCGGGAAATCCACTTTACTGAGCTTGGTCTATGCCGACAATCCGCAGTCGTATGCCAACACGATGTATTTCTTCGATAAAAAACGCGGGACAGGGGAAAGCATCTGGGATATCAAGAAGCGGATTGGCTATGTCTCGCCTGAAATGCATCTCTACTGCATGGAAAATGTGCCTGCGCTGCAAATCGTGGCGTCGGGTTATTTCGATTCGGTGGGATTGTTTCGCAAGTGCACGGAAGCACAAGAAGAGGGTGCGTTGCGCTGGATGAAGCTGTTTGGGATCGAAGCCTTGTGCGGGCGGTCGTTCCTGACGCTGTCGTCGGGCGAGCAACGGTTGGTTCTCCTGGCGCGGGCCTTTGTCAAGGACCCGGATTTAATTATCCTGGACGAACCACTGCATGGATTAGACATCTGCAACAAAAGAAAGGCGGCCGCCATCATCGACGCCTTTTGCGCGCGACCGGGAAAGACCTTGGTCTACGTGACGCACTATCCCCATGAATTGCCGGCATGCGTCGACAAGCAGATGGTCTTGCAAAAGCATAGCTAAGGGGAGCGCTTTAAATCTACACTTAGACCATGGAAAACTATGTATATGGTTTGCTCCGTGACTATGTCTATACGCTGTCGGCCTCTTGGGAGTGTTGGGACGGGGTGTGCGTATGCTCGAACAGGCGGGAAAAGGGGATCTCTTTCCTGGAATTTTACGAGACGGAGATGGAAAGGGCGCCGCACCTGGCGAAATCGACCCGTAAGAACCATTGGTTGACTTTCTGCCTCTTGCGGCGCTTTGCCCCCGACCTGGACTTCGCGGACCTGACGTACACGTTCCTGTGCGCCTTCGAAAAGTTCCTGATAGCCCAGTCTTATTCGCAGAATACGATTGCCAAGCACATGAGGCACTTGAAACGGTATGTCAACCAGGCCTATTATGCTGGATGGCTTAGCGACAGGCATCTCTTTGACAACTATAAGATCAAAGAAGAATCCAGGCCGCGAAATTTCCTTACACCCGATGAATTGAAACGCATTGAGGAGTTAGACGGGAGCCAGCTGAAGCGGGGACTGTTAGGCACGCGGGATATGTTTCTATTCTCTTGCTATACGGGATTGCGCTATTCTGACGTCACCAGGCTGACGATGGAGAATTTCCAGCTCATTGAAGGGCAATGGTGGCTTTTCTGCCAGATGAAGAAGACGGGAGAGAGCATCCGCTTGCCGCTACATCTTCTTTTCGGGGGGAAGGCGGTTCCGCTCTTTTTGAAGTATAGACAGGACGGGGTTCTTTTCTCTGCGATGTTGAACTCCAATGCGAGGGTAAATAAACAGCTAAAAAGGATTGCAGAGCTGGCCCACATCAATAAAAGGATTACCTTCCACGTGGCAAGACATATTACTTTCTCTTACTCATTGAAAACAAGGGACTTACAAAGATTGTCAGCTTAACAGGTAACGATTTGGAAACCAGCGGGCTTCTCTATTCTGCAATGTTCTGCATCAATCAAAAGAACGCTTTTCTCATTTGCAAAAGTAGTGTTTTTCTCTTTCATTGCCAAAGTTATTCCTCTGAAAAATAGAGAAAATCAAACATCTTATCATTATTGTACATTTGTTGCACATCTTGCTGATGAAAATCAGTCGCACTGTCTTGCTTTTAATTCCATACCGTTTCCACATCATATTTGAGCCTGCCCATTTGCGAATAGCCTGTTGGTAGGTTTGCCTGTCTGTGTGCCGGCAGGCAAGCAGGACGGCAGGCAGGTTGGAGCGCGGGCAGGCTTGCAGGCCAGCGTGCGTATGCCTATATGCTTT
>CALUZR010000030.1 GCA_944325335.1 uncultured Parabacteroides sp.
TTGTGGACGAAAAATTCTTCCTCTACAGGCTTTCTATGATTTATGCCTACCCACATTGATTTTCCGCTGACCCGAATAAAGACGTTATGGCACACAGATGACACAAGATATGACAGATGACCACAGATCCTTTTTTTATTTTTATATTCGGAATAGGTGGATGAAATAAAAAATCAGTGGCCATCTGTCATATCTTGTGTCATCTGTGTGCCATAATTATTTACCAGAATAGGGATAAAAAAGCCGAGGGCTGTCTCCCGACAACCCTCGCGCCCTTGTTAACCTTAAATCTAATACTATTATGAAAAAACCACGATGCAAATGTACGTCCTTTTTCTTTTTCTCCCTTTATATGGAACTATAAAAGGTGTTAAGAGGGTTTTCTTCATGATTTATCGTTATCTTTGCAAACCATTATAAGCATAAACGAATGAGATTACAGGCATATTTTATTGGCATGATAGTGATGCTTGGATTGCTTTCATGCGCAGGGCAAGAGACCGGTCAGTTAGAATACCGGTTGGCGGATTATGGCATCGAGCCAGGTAGTACGGAAAACATGGCGCCTCGGCTGGCCAAAGTACTGGATGAAATCAAGGCAGAAGTGGCCGGGCGCGAAGTAGTTGTCCATTTCAATCCGGGACGGTATGACTTCTATCCGGACGAAGCTCCTTCGCGTACCTATTATATTTCGAACCACGACCAGCCGAATCCGAAGCAAGTAGGCATGGCTTTGGAAGATTGGAAGGGATTGACCTTGGAGGGCGGAGGCGCGGAGCTGGTGTTTCATGGCCGTATGCTCCCCATCTCGATGCTCCGTTCGACGGGTTGCACGCTTCGGAACTTTTCCATCGATTTCGCACAACCCCATATCACACAAGCTACCGTGGTAGAGAATGATACCATCCAGGGCGAACTGACGCTGGAAATCGCCTCCTGGGTGCAGTACGAAGTGAAGCAAGATACCTTCTATGTGTCAGGCGAAGGTTGGAAAAAGGTGCCGAGTTCGGCGATTGCGTTCGAACCGAATACGCGCCGCTTGGTGTACCAAACCAGCGATGTGCCCGTCCGCTTCAGCCAAGTAAAAGATTTAGGGAACCGCCATATCCAAGCCAAAGGATGGAAGAATGCACGCCTCGTACCGGGTACCGTACTGGCCTTACGGACTTGGCACCGGCCCGCACCCGGTATTTTCCTCTCACATAATAAAAATACCCAGCTTAAAAATATCCAGATACACTATGCCGAGGGCATGGGTGTGCTCGCACAACTCTGTGAGAACATCACACTCGATAGTGTTTCCGTCTGTCTGAAAGGAAAAGACGATCCGCGTTATTTCACAACACAAGCCGATGCGACGCATTTCTCTGGGTGTAAAGGCAAAATCATTTCAACAAATGGGGTTTACGAGAACATGATGGACGATGCCATCAACGTGCATGGCACTTACTTGAAGGTCCTGGAACGCGTCGATGCGCATACGCTCATTGCGGCTTACATGCACGAGCAATCTTATGGCTTTGATTGGGGTTATGCGGGTGATACCGTACAGTTTATCCGTTCGCAAACCATGGAAATGATGGACGGTACCTATATAATAAAGGAGATTCACCCAGAAGGGCAAGAACAGGTGGAAGGCGCGAAGAAGTTTCGCCTCACGTTTACCGAAGCATTGCCGGAATCGGTCGACCCTGCACAATCGATTGGCATCGAGAACCTCACCTGGTCGCCCGAAGTTTACTTCGCACACAACATCGTCCGCCATAACCGCGCACGGGGCAGCCTCTTTAGCACACCTCGCCGTACTGTAGTGGAAGACAATCTATTCGACCACACTTCGGGTACTGCCATCCTGCTCTGCGGCGATTGCAATGGTTGGTACGAGACGGGCGCTTGCCATGAGGTGCTTATCCGGAAGAATCACTTTATAAACGCGCTCACGAATATGTTCCAATTCACGAATGCCGTGATTTCTATTTATCCGGAAATACCTGATTTGGCGCATCAAAAGAAGTACTTCCATAGTGGCATTGTGATAGAAGATAATCTCTTCGAGACGTTCGACCAGCCGATACTCTATGCCAAATCGGTCGACGGCCTCATCTTCCGCCGGAACGAGATAAAGACAAACCACGATTATCCTCCTTTCCATTGGAACCAAAAGCGTTTCCTTTTGGAACGGGTGGCAAATGCCGACATAGAAGAATAGAAGGGTTGAAACCTAAGGCTTTTATATAGAAAAGAAAATATTATATGGAGGAAGGGCAATTACGAAAAGTCCGTTCTGGGAGCAGGTCGGACTATCGCAACCGCCTCACTTCCTCTGCTGCAAAGTACGCTATTTGTTATGAAGAACGTATGTCGGTAAGGTTACATTTCAATGATATCTTTACACAGAATCCATTTATAGGTTTGCAGCACTGCTGCAAGCTTGTTTCCGACAGAAAAGTAATTTGCAGCACTGCTGCAAGCCTGTTTCCGACAGAAAAGTGATTTGCAGCACTGCTGCAAGCCTGTTTCCGACAGAAAAGTGATTTGCAGCACTGCTGCAAACTTGTTTCCAACAGAAAAGTGATTTGCAGCACTGCTGCAAGCCTGTTTTCGACAGAAAAGTGATTTGCAGCACTGCTGCAAGCTTGTTTCCGGCAGAAAAGTGATTTGCAGCACTGCTGCAAACTTATTTTATCGTCATGATGCGTTGAAACGTAGCAATTCTTCGAAGATACGGCGGTCGTTCGAGAGGCGCGGGATTTTATGTTGTCCTCCCAATTTGCCTTTCGACTTGAGCCAATCAAAGAAACAACCTTCCCGGGCAGGGATGACTTCGAGCGGTTGGAGCGAAATCTCCTTGTACCGTTTGGCTTCGTAATCGGAATTGATCCGTTGCAAAGATTCATCGAGGATGCGGGCAAACTCGGGAATCGAGCGGGGCGCCTGCTCAAATTCAATCAACCACTGGTGACGTCCTTTCGCTTTATCCAACAGGAAGAGCGGAGCGGCAGTATATTCCTTGACTTTCGCGCCTGTGGCAAGGCAAGCCATCTGGATAGCCCGCTCGGCGTTGTTCACCATCAACTCCTCACCAAACGCATTAATATAATGCTTCGTACGGCCAGAGATAATGAACTTATAAGGGCGGAGAGAGGTGAAGCGCACCGTATCGCCAATCAGATACCGCCAAAGTCCGCCAGCCGTCGATATCACGAGGGCGTAATTCCGTCCCGTCTCCACTTCCCATAGCGGCAAGACGTGCGGATCGTCTGAACCCAGTTCCTCCAACGGGATGAATTCATAGAAAATGCCATAGTCGAGCATCAAGAGCATGGCAGGGTCGGCGGGGTCATCTTGTAGTCCGAAGAAACCCTCCGAGGCATTATAGGTCTCCATATAATGCATCTTGTCGGATGGAATCAGTTGCTTATATTGCGCACGATAGGGCTCGAAACTGATGCCTCCATGGAAGAAAACCTCCAGATTGGGCCATACATCCGTTAGATATTCCTTCCCAGCCCGCCGCAAGATGGCTTTGATAAGTACCAGCATCCAGGAAGGCACGCCCGAAAGGCTATTCACATCTTCCCGCCAGGTATTCTCTACGATAGCACGGATTTTGCTTTCCCACTCGTCCATCAAGATAATCTCCCGCTTCGGGACGCGCACCAAATCCACCAACGGATTCAAATTCTGCAAAAGCACGGCGGAAAGGTCGCCGCACCGCGTGCCTGCATGGAGGGGCGAGGGCGCATGGCTTCCGCCTAAGATTAATCCTTTGCGAGAAAAGAAATGGCTCTCCGGATGATTGCGCAAATAAAGGGAAACCGTATCGAACCCACCTTGATAATGGGCGCGACGGAGGATTTCAGGTGTAACCGGCAAGAACTTGCTCTTGTCGCTCGTCGTCCCGCTGCTCTTGGCAAACCAACGGCAAGCGCCGGGCCAAAGGACATCCGCTTCGCCCCGTACCATTCGTTCTATGTTCGCCTTTGTCTCGTCGTAGGTTTGTACCGGGAAACGGTTTTTATAATCGCTATAATGGAAAAGGTGTTCAAAATCATGTTGCACGCCCCATTCGGTGTGGGCCGCCATCCGCAATAACCAGCGCAATTGCTGCTTCTGGATTCGCTCAGCCTCTTCCGCAAATCGGGCAATCTTATGTTGCCTGGGACGGAAAAATTCGTAGACGGTATGTGTGAGAATATCCATAAATCTCTTTTTATTGCGGAACAAAGGTAATTATTCTCTTTTTATTTCTACCTTTGCGGACATATAAGTTTTTTTAAAAAGCAACGAAGATATGAGAATCGGTATTCTTTCTTCCGGCGGAGATTGTCCGGGAATCAATGCAACCATTCGCGGCGTGGGAAAGACCGCGATTGTGCATTATGGGATGGAGGTCATCGGTATACATGGCGGCTTTTCGGGATTGCTAAACCGAGATGCGGCGCCATTGGACGAGGATAGCCTTTCGGGTATCCTGAATTTAGGCGGAACGATTTTAGGGACTTCCCGCGAGAAAGGCTTCCGCGAGCTACTTACTTCGGTCAACCAGGAAGATTCGTGCCGGATTACGCAAGCTTACCACGAACTGGGATTGGATTGCTTGGTTTGCATCGGAGGAAATGGGACACAAAAGACAACCAATCTCTTAGCACAGCATGGATTGAACGTCATCGGCTTACCTAAAACGATTGATAATGATATATGGGGAACGGAGATTACCTTTGGTTTTGACACGGCGGTAAACATTGCCACCGAAGCGATCGACCGGTTGCACTCGACCGCCAGCTCGCACAAACGCGCCATGCTGGTCGAAGTCATGGGGCACCGGGCTGGATGGATTGCCCTCTATGCAGGCATGGCGGGCGGCGCGGATGTGATCTTGCTTCCAGAGCTGGGCTTCAATGCCGAAGTGGTGAACGAAACCATCCGCGAACGGGTGCGGAGCGGCAAGCATCATTCCATTGTAGTCATTGCCGAAGGCGTGCGAATGCCCGACAAAAGCAAGGCAACGGATTACCTGATGCAAGAAATCGAAGCCTCGACGGGCATCGAAACGCGTGCCACCGTCTTGGGTTATATCCAACGGGGAGGAACTCCCTCGCCCTTCGACCGCAACTTAGCGACCCAGTTGGGAGGATATGCCACCGAACTTATCGCCCGTGGCGAGTTCGGACGTATGGTCTGCGTGAAAAACGGATGCGTGGATTCCATCCCGCTTGAAGAGGTGGCCGGGAAATTGAAGCTCGTCACCCCCGACCACGACTTGATACTTCAAGGGAAGCACATGGGCATCTCGTTTGGAATTTAAGCCTATGCCTTTCCAAAAACATAGGCATAATCGGAAGGAATTATAACGATAGTTGGAAGAGAATATAACGATGTTTGAAGGATTCGTAGGCATTCGCCTGTGGGATGGGCAAATCGTCGAGGATGTATTGTTTTCTATCCTCGCGGGTTTGCTCCTCCTTTTCGCCTTCAGTGCCCGCCTGCATACGAAATCGTTCTTGAAAATGTTCCGGTGCATCGGATTCTTGGGACGCGAGGGCTTCACTACGGAAATGTCTGTCTATTACAATAAATATTTCAATAGCTTCATGACATTCCAGGCATTGCTCCTCGCAAGCCTTTGGGTATTTCTCGAAGCCCATCAACGAGGCTATACTTACGAATTGACACACGGGAAGATAGGATTGCTCATCTTGGCGACATTCCTCCTCATCGGTGCCTATTACCTGTGCCGGCGTATCGTCTACCATGTGTTGATATACATTTTTGCCGATGCCGCTTATGAAGCCCAATGGCGTTTGAATTACAATTCGATAATCGGCGTATGGGGCATTTCGTTATACATTCCGGTCGCTTGGCAAGGATTTGTAGGAAGTTTTTACTATTTATCTACCGGATTGTTCCTAATTCTTTATATCTTGAGCCATTTTGCGATAATTTATAAGTCGGTACGTTTATTTCACACAAAAAAGTTCGATTTATTCTATTTAAGTTTGTACCTTTGCGCCCATGAAATTCTACCCTTATTCATCATGTATAAGGGTTTTATTTATTTGTATAACTTTATCGAGAAAAGTGCTTTATGGCATTGAATATCAAAAAACTGTTAGTCTCACAACCCAAGCCGGCGTCTGAAAAATCGCCCTACTTTGACATTGCAGAGAAATATGGCGTAGAGATTGACTTCCGTCCTTTTATTAAGGTCGAACCGTTGAGTTCGAAGGAATTTCGTCAGCAACGTATCTCTATTTTAGACTATAGCGCCGTTGTGTTTACCGCTCGTGCCGGGATTGATTATTTTTTCCGTTTGTGTGAAGAGTTGCGAATCACGATTCCAGAGACAATGAAGTATTTCTGTATGACGGAATCAATTGCGGTTTACCTTCAGAAATATATCGTCTATCGGAAGCGTAAAATCTTCTTTGCGGCGAGTGGAAAGATGGAAGATTTAGTCACGATTATCGGCAAGCATCCGAAAGAGAAATATTTGATTCCCGTATCGGATGTGCATAAAGATGACTTAAAGTTGCAATTGGAGATGAAGAAAATCAACTTCACGGAAGCGGTCATGTATCGCACGGTCAGCAATGATTTCACCCCAGACGAGAAGTTTGATTACGATATGCTGGTGTTTTTCAGTCCGGCGGGAATCTCTTCATTGTTGAAGAACTTCCCGAACTTCGAGCAAAATGATATCCGCATTGGATGCTTTGGTCCGGCCACAGCCAAAGCGGTAAAAGATGCAGGTTTACGTCTCGACGTAGAAGCACCTACGCCAGAAGCGCCTTCCATGACGGCTGCTTTGGAGCAATATCTGAAGAAAGAAATAGGAGAATAAAAAGAATATATGACGGGACGCAGGTACACCTTGTCGAAGGCCGAGCGCTTGTCGTGGAAACGTTACATTGATTTGCTCTTTGCTGAGGGTGAATCGTTTGTAGCTTATCCATTGCGGGTGATTTATTTGCCGGTCGAACAGACGATGGGCGTACCTGTTTCTTTTTTAATCAGCGTGTCAAAGAAGCGTTTCAAACGGGCGGTGAAGCGAAATGCCATGAAGCGACTTGCACGCGAAGCCTTTCGTCTACATAAAGCTGATTTCCAAGATGTCGCCCACGCGGCTGGTAAAGAACTCCTTCTCGCCTTCCTTTACTTAGATAAAGAAATCGCTACGTATGCGGATATGGAAAAAGCCATGCTGAAAGCTGCCCGACTCTTGCGGGAAAAATTGACATGAAGAAACTACTCACCCAACTTTTGTTGCTTCCCATCTATTTTTATAAATATTGCATTTCCCCTTTGACGCCTCCTTCATGTCGTTTTACGCCTACTTGTTCGGAATATGCCGTACAAGCGTTGAAGAAACATGGTCCTTTCAAGGGATTATATCTTACTATCAAGCGTCTTCTCCGATGCCATCCTTGGGGCGGAAGCGGATATGATCCGGTACCTTGAAAAGTGATGGATTACGGATTGGGAGGGAGATGCCTCATCATCCATAATCCATCTTCCATCTATTCTTTATTTAGCGTCCGATCCGGCAAATTCCATCAAATAGGCTTTGATAAAGCCATCGATCTTACCATCCATTACACCCGTGACATCGGATGTCTGGTAGTTCGTTCGATGGTCTTTCACGCGGCGATCATCAAAGACGTAGCTGCGGATTTGCGAGCCCCATTCAATTTTCTTCTTGCCCGCCTCTACCTTTTCCTGCTCGGCCATCCGATGCTTCAACTCTTTATCGTATAGGATAGAGCGGAGTTGGCGCATGGCGTTCTCGCGGTTCTTCGGTTGGTCGCGCGTTTCGGTATTCTCGATGAGGATTTCCTCTTCTTCCCCTGTGTACGGATCTTTGAATTGGTAACGCAGGCGAACGCCCGATTCGACTTTGTTGACGTTCTGTCCTCCCGCGCCTCCCGAACGGAACGTATCCCACGAGATGGCGGCCGGATCGATTTTCACCTCGATCGTATCGTCTACCAACGGCGTGACGAAGACGGAAGCGAACGACGTCATGCGCTTACCTTGGGCATTATAAGGCGAGACGCGCACCAAGCGATGTACTCCATTCTCGCTCTTCAGGTAACCATACGCATAATCGCCCTCGATATTAAGTGTAGCCGTCTTGATGCCGGCTTCATCGCCATCCTGATAGTTGGCAATCGAGACTTTGTATCCGTTCGATTCAGCCCAGCGCGTGTACATCCGATAGAGCATCGATGCCCAATCCTGGCTTTCAGTACCGCCGGCTCCGGAGTTGATCTTCAGCACGCAACTCATCTGGTCGGCTTCGTCGCGCAGCATATTGCGGAATTCGAGGTTTTCGATCAGCGAAACGGATTTCTGGTAGTTCTCGTCCAGTTCTTCTTCCGAGACGATACCCTCTTTCACGTATTCGTAGGCCAGTTGCACCTCGTCGACGGCGGCTTTCACTTCGTTGTAAAGCTCAATCCATTTCTTGAGGTCCTTCACTTTCTTCATTTGCGCCTCGGCCCGTTTGGCGTCTTCCCAAAAGCCGGGGTCTTGCGTACGGAGTTCTTCTTCTTCTAATTGGATGGTTTTACCATCGATGTCAAAGATACCCCCTCAGCGCCTTCTCGCGCTCCAACACGTCGTGTAGTTGGTCTGTCGTAATCATATTCTTTACTCTGTTTTTAATTTGCGGTGCAAAGATAGGACATTTCCCATAATTGGCAATGCGGGTACTTTGATAAAGCGGATTGAATGTAAAAGGGAACGCAGATAAACGCAGACTAAAGCGCAGATGACCGCAGATTTTTTTATTTCTTTAATACTAAATACCGCGTAGCTTGAAAAAGAGATCTGCGGTCATCTGCGCTTTAGTCTGCGTTTATCTGCGTCCCCTAATATCTTCAAATCGCCTTAATGCAAAAACTTCAAAGGCTCACGATAGATTTTCTCTTGTATCGTCTGCGCATAAGCTTCGACGTCGGGATGCGGTGCGGAAGCCATAATCCAAAGCGGGCAAGCCGGTTCGTCGGCACGATAAGAGGGCTGGACGTAGTCTTTGTAAACCACCTCATAGCCATTACGTTCGTAGAATCCGATGCGTCGGCATGCCATTTCTTCTTCGGCAGGTTCTACTTCGAGGAGGCGGAGCTTCGGCAATTCCGTGCGCCAATAGTCCAAGACGCGTTGCCCAATCTTACGGTTGCGCATTTCGGGGAAGACGGCCAGATGCTCCATATAATAGAAATCGCCCAAATCCCAATACGAAGCCAAGCCGCAAAGCTCGTCTCCATCGAAAATGGCATTCCAATACATCTCTGGCGCTTCGGTCAGAAGCAGCTTTAATTGCTTGATATCCCGACGTTCTTCCTCGGGGAAAGATTCCGTATAAAGCGGAACGAGGCGTTCCAAAAGCGGGTCGTCTGCCCGCGTGATTCGTGTCAATCGTATCATATAAACTCCAATTTAGATTGCGAAGATAAGGAAAAAATCCATATCCTCCGAGGGAAAAGGAAAGAAGTCCGACCAAAAAGTGGAAAACATACGTCTTATTCTCTATCTTTAGGCTGCAGATATATATCTTTAGGTTGAAGATATGTATCTTTAAGCTGCAGATATGTATCTTTAACCTAAAGATAGAGTTTTCCTCGGATGTTTCCAACTTTTCCCTGGGGCAAACGGACTTTTTCAGGGAGAAAAGCAAGTTTTCCGCCCGGATTGTGCCGCTTGCCCTTTGCGGGCATTCATTTTCTTTGTAAATTTACAGCCGAATCCAATCATTTGCAATTACCGGAATGAGACCAGAAGATAGAGAAGACGAGAACATCATATTGCCAGACGAAGAGGCTTCGCACGACGGACAACCGGCGGGCGAAGGCGTGCATTCAGAATACAAAGTGCCTGAACGCGGGGCAGATCGCATCACGCATCACCTTTCGGGCATGTACCAAAGTTGGTTTTTGGATTATGCTTCGTATGTGATTTTGGAGCGTGCCGTGCCTCACATCAACGATGGATTGAAGCCAGTCCAACGGCGCATCCTTCATTCGATGAAACGGCTCGACGATGGACGCTATAACAAAGTGGCGAACATCGTGGGACATACCATGCAATTCCATCCGCATGGCGACGCGTCCATTGGTGATGCCTTGGTGCAATTGGGGCAAAAAGACCTGTTGATTGATTGCCAAGGGAACTGGGGAAACATCCTGACGGGCGACGGGGCGGCGGCTCCCCGTTATATCGAAGCGCGTCTTTCGAAGTTTGCCCTCGAAACGGTATTTAACCCGAAGACGACCCTTTGGCAAGCCTCCTACGACGGACGGAACCGCGAGCCGGTGACGCTGCCCGTCAAATTTCCGCTTCTATTGGCACAAGGCGTGGAGGGAATTGCGGTAGGACTCTCCTCGAAGATATTGCCGCACAACTTCAACGAACTATTAGACGCCTCTATCGCCTATCTCAAAGGCGAACCGTTCCAGCTCTATCCGGATTTCCAAACGGGCGGTTATATCGATGTAGGCAAATACAACGACGGGGAGCGCGGTGGTTCGGTCAAGGTGCGGGCTAAGATTGGGAAAATAGATAACAAGACGCTCGTCATCTCCGAAATCCCCTACGGGCGAACTACCTCTTCCGTGATTGAATCTATCCTGAAAGCCAACGACAAGGGCAAGATCAAGATCAAGAAAGTGGACGATAATACGGCGAAGAATGTGGAGATATTGGTGCACCTCGCGCCCGGCGTCTCGTCCGACAAAACGATCGATGCGCTCTATGCCTTTACCGATTGCGAGATTAGCATCTCGCCCAATTGTTGCGTGATAAAGGACGACAAGCCGCACTTCCTGACCGTAAGCGACGTGTTAAAGCACTCGGCCGACAACACCCTCGCCCTCCTTCGCCGGGAATTGGAAATCGAAAAAGCCGAACAAGAGGAGGCGCTCTTCTTCGCGTCGCTGGAAAAGATCTTCATCGAGGAGCGCATTTATAAGGATAAGGAGTTCGAACAAGCCGCTTCGATGGACGAAGCCGTAGCGCATATCGACCAACGCTTGGAACCATTCAAGCCGAACCTCATCCGCGAAGTGACGCGCGACGACATCCTCAAGCTCATGGAGATCAAGATGGGCCGCATCTTGAAGTTCAACTCCGAGAAGTGCGACGAGCTAATCCTCCAAATCCAGGCCGACATTGCCCGTATCAATGATCATCTGGCACACATTGTGGATTATACGATCCATTGGTTCGCCATGCTAAAGGAGAAATACGGGAAGCGCTATCCTCGCCTTACGGAAATACGCAACTTCGATACCATCGAGGCAACGAAAGTAGCCGAAGCCAACGAGAAGCTCTACATCAACCGCACGGAAGGCTTTATTGGCACAGGCTTGAAGAAGGACGAGTTTATCTGCAATTGCTCGGATATCGACGATGTGATTATCTTCTACCGTTCGGGTATTTATAAGATTGTAAAAGTATCGGAGAAGATGTTCGTAGGGAAAGACATCCTCTATGTGAACGTCTTCAAGCGAAACGATAGCCGTACCATATATAATGTAGTCTATCGGGACGGGAAGCAAGGACCGAACTACATCAAACGCTTCGCCATCACCTCCATCAGTCGCGATAAAGATTATAACCTGACAAAAGGCACGCCCGATTCGCGCGTCCTTTACTTCAGCGTCAATCCGAACGGCGAGGCGGAGACAATCAAGGTCATCCTCAAACCCAAGCCCCGCCAAAAGCTCCTTGTCTTCGAGAAAGACTTCAGCCAAATTGCCATCAAAGGGCGCGGCTCGATTGGAAATCTCCTAACGAAGGCGGATATCCATAAAATCTCGTTGAAGCAACGTGGAAGTTCAACGCTCGGCGGACGCATGGTGTGGTTCGACCGCGACGTGCTTCGCCTTAATTACGAAGGAAGAGGCGAGGAGCTGGGCGAATTCCAGAGCGAAGACCTCATCCTCGTGGTGCGGCAAAACGGCGAGTTCTATACCACGAACTTCGACCTGAGCAACCATTACGAGAACGATATACTTATTATCGAGAAGTTCAACCCGCATAAGGTTTGGACGGCTGCCCTTTATGATGCCGACCAGAAATACCCGTATCTGAAACGTTTCCTCTTGGAGGCGGGCAACCGGAAGAACTTCCTCGGCGATAATCCAAAGAGCACACTTTATCTCCTGACGGACGAAGTCTATCCGCGTATCGAGGTAGTTTTTGGCGGAGCAGATGCGTTCCGCGAACCACTTATCGTCGATGCGGAAGAGTTCATTGGCGTAAAAGGCTTCAAGGCAAAGGGCAAACGGCTCACTACATACCAAGTCGATACCATCAATGAACTGGAACCGACCCGTTTCCCGGTAGAGGATTCGGAAATCGAAACCGAAGTCCCCGTAGAAACAGAAGAGAGCACGCCGAGCGAACCGGACGAGAATCCGGAAGACCTCCGCGATGAGATTGTAGGACAAATGAAACTCTTCGACAATTGATACGCCTCTGGTTTCTTATCGGGTTCTTTTGCCTCCTTCTCGGACCATTGCAAGCGCAAGAAGAGGAAACGCCGGCTTCGGTAAATGCCGCGACGCTTGTTGGCGTAGGCGGTTATAATTTGATGGACACATACCTTACGCCAGGAAGCCGTATTCCTTATAAAGGTTGGGGTGTGCGCGTCATGGACGAACGGATGAAGCTTACCCGCCTGCTATCAGGGCGTATTTCGCGCCAACAAATCGTGAGTGCCGACTTTTTCGTCACGCGAAATGGTGCCGGGACGACGCGTGCCCTCAGCGGTTTCCTCGATTATACGCTGGGTTATCATTACCGTTTCAAGCCTTCACCCGATTTACGTCTCTTAGCCGGTGCCTCGGCGCATGCGATGCTCGGCTTCATTTATGGCACACGTAGCAGCAACAATCCGGCTTCAGCCAAGGCAGATGTGGATCTGAACGTCTCGGCCATGGCGCTTTACCATTTGAAGATAAAGGATTATCCGCTCACGTTGCGCTATCAGTTCGAGGTGCCTTTCCTCGGTTTCCTCTTTTCTCCGCATTATGGGCAATCCTATTACGAGATATTCGACCAAGGCAATGCGTCGGGCATCATCCGTTTTAGTTCGCTTCATAATAAGCAAGCGATGAAGAACTATCTGATGGTCGATTTCCCCGTCGGTCGTTTCACGTTTCGCGCAGGCTATTTGAACAGCCTTTACTATTTGGATGTCAATGGCATCCAGAGCCATATCTTTTCCCATTCATTTATAATTGGCGTGGTAAAGGAGTTTATTTCCGTAGGCGGGAAAAAGAAACATACGCCTCCTTATCGGGGTGCTTATTAGTAATGAGAAAGATGATAAAGCGAATGAAAACAGGTTGGATAGCTACATTACTACTGATACTAAGTGCTTTCTTGGGTACTTCTTGCCGCGATACGGACGAATACACCACCGATGCAAGGGAGAACTTCGAGACGTTATGGCGTATCCTCGACGAGCACTATTGCTTCTTCGAATACAAAGAGATTGATTGGGACGAGGTGCACGACCGTTATGCCGCCCAACTGACCGATACAATGAACCAATATGCCCTTTTCGACCTCTGCGCCTCCATGCTCGCCGAGCTGAAAGATGGGCATACGAACCTCTATTCCAGCTTCGACGTGGCCCGCTATTGGGCGTGGTACACCGATTATCCGCCTAATTTCTACGAAGAGCTGAATACTGCCTATTTAGGAGATGACTACAAAATCGCGGGAGGCTTGGAATACAAGACGATGGCCGACGGGCAAGTGGGCTACGTGCGTTATGCCAGTTTCTCGAGTGGCATAGGCGAAAGCAATCTGGATTATATGTTCTATCATTTCCGCGAATGCAAAGGATTGATCATTGATATCCGAAACAATGGCGGAGGTTCGCTTACCTATTCCGAGCGTTTCGCCTCCCGTTTCCTCGAAGAAGCGCGTACGGTGGGCTATATCCAATACAAAACGGGTACGGGGCATACGGATTTCTCCGATCCTTATCCCATAGAATTACAGCCTTCTACCTATATACGCTGGTTACGCCCCGTGGTGGTGCTCACGAATCGCCATTGTTATAGCGCGGCCAATGATTTTGTCCAGAAGATGCGACTCTTCCCACACGTTACAATCATGGGCGACCGCACCGGAGGAGGAAGCGGTTTCCCCTTTACTTCTGAACTTCCAAACGGCTGGACGGTACGCTTTTCCGCCTGCCCCATGCTCGATGCGGATGGGAACCTGACCGAGTTTGGCATTGATCCCGACGTCTCGGTTTCTATTACCTCCGATGATCTCCTCCGCGGAGTAGATACGATCCTCGAATCCGCCCTTACCTTCCTTTTGGAAGAAGAACATCAATCCGAAAAATCACGACGTGAATCTAAATGATTATAACGATAAATGAAAACGATTATAAGCATAAACGGAAACGATTGTAGGCATAAACGAAAACGATTATAGGCATAAATCTTTCCCTACATCGTCATTTCCGAATTTATCTTTCGCCTTTTGCGTTGCCGGTATGCCATAAAATGCGTATCTTTGCCGCGGAATTTTAAGGTAAAAATAATGACTCATAATTTATTAAAAGGTAAAAAAGGAATTATCTTTGGGGCGTTAAACGATAAGTCGATCGCTTGGAAGGTGGCCGAAAAGGCGGTAGAAGAAGGTGCTACAATTACGTTGAGCAATACGGCGATGGCTATCCGCATGGGCGATTTCGAGAAGTTAGGCGAACAACTTCAGGCCGAAGTGATTCCGGCGGATGCGACCAGTGTGGAAGATTTGGAGACCGTCTTCCGGCGTTCGATGGAGGTATTGGGCGGACCGGTAGATTTCGTCCTCCACTCGATCGGCATGAGTCCGAACGTCCGCAAGAAGCGTACGTACGATGATTTGGATTACAATATGCTCTCGAAAACGTTGGACATTTCAGCGATCTCCTTCCATAAGATGCTCCAGACGGCTAAAAAGATGGATGCCATTGCCGAATATGGTTCGGTGTTGGCTTTGAGTTATGTGGCTGCCCAGCGTACTTTCTTCGGATACAACGATATGGCAGATGCGAAAAGCCTTTTGGAATCCATCGCGCGTAGTTTTGGATATATCTACGGACGGGAAAAGAATGTGCGTATCAATACGATTTCGCAATCGCCTACGCCTACCACGGCGGGAAGCGGCGTAAAAGGCATGGAGCATTTGATGGACTTTGCCAACAAGATGAGTCCGCTGGGTAACGCCTCGGCCGACGAATGTGCGGATTATTGCGTAATGATGTTTTCAGATTTTACCCGCAAGGTGACGATGCAAAACTTGTATCACGACGGAGGTTTCTCGAGCATGGGCATGAGCCTTCGTGCGATGAACCAGTATAGTAAGAGCCTCGACGAGTATACCGACGAGAATGGGCACATCATTTATGGTTAATGAAGAATGAGGAATGAAGAATGAAGAATCGGGCAAGCCACCCATAAATTCTTCGTTCTTCATTCTTCATTCTTAATTCTTCATTGTATTTATGTTAGTCAAGATTTATGAAGAGAACCCTAACCTGCGGGAAATAGACAAGGTAGTGCGGGTGTTGCGCGAAGGCGGATTGGTGATTTATCCTACTGATACGGTATATGCCCTTGGGTGCGACGCGTTGAACGTGCGTGCCGTCGAGCGTATTTGCCAAATAAAAGGGGTGAATCCGCAAAAGAGCAATCTATCGATAATCTGCTACGACCTTTCGAACCTGAGCGAATATGCCAAGGTGAGCAATGCGGCATTCAAGTTGATGAAGAAGCACTTGCCTGGTCCTTTTACGTTTATTTTGCCCACGAGTAGCGAACTGCCGAAGATATACAAGAATCGAAAGGAGGTCGGAATCCGTGTACCGGATAATAACATCGTGCGGACAATCGTACGCGAGCTGGGCAACCCCTTGCTTACCATGTCTGTCTACGACCGGGAGGATGAAGAAGTGGAATATTCGACCGATCCTGAATTGATAGAAGAGAAATACGCCGACCAGGTGGATTTGATTATCGACGGAGGTTATGGCGGATTAGAACCCTCGACCGTGGTAGATTGCACGACCGACGATGTCGAAATCCTTCGCCAAGGGAAAGGTGAATTGTATATATAATATAAGGTATAAAGAGCCATGAAATTGAGAATGATTGTAAGCGCCCTCCTGTGCGCGCTGCTCTTAACCTCTTGTGGAGGGAAGAAAGCGAAGACGCAGGAATCGTCTGCCACGGACAAAAAAGTCCAAATCGAGTGGGCGACGTTCAATATCCGGTACGACAATCCGGGCGATAGTTTGAACAATTGGAAGTATCGCAAAGATACGGTATGCAAGTTTATCCTGGAAAAGCACTTGGATATCGTCGGGATGCAAGAAGTATTGCATAACCAATTGGAAGATTTGAAAGCAGGTTTGCCCAATTTTGCCGAAGTAGGCGTAGGACGAGATGATGGAAAGACCGCCGGAGAGTATGCGCCTTTGTTCTTCCGAGCAGACAAGTTCGAGCTTTTGGATAGTAACACCTTCTGGCTTTCGCAATATCCGGATAGCGTAGGTTTTATCGGATGGGACGGAGCTTGTACGCGTATTGCCACTTGGGCGAAATTGAAAGATAAAACTACGGGCAAAATATTTATGGCCGTTAATACGCACTTCGACCATGTGGGTATAGAAGCACGTCGGCAAGGAGCGTTGTTGATTATCCAACGCATCAAGGAGATTGTCGGAAACCAGCCCGCCGTAGTGACCGGAGACTTTAACGTAAACGACCAGTCGGAAGCTTATAAGACGATGACCACCAACGAGTTTGTCTTGAAAGACGCGTATAAGATGACCGATAAGAAGAGTGGTCCCGCTTATACGTTCCATGATTATGGCCGTGTCCCGGAAGCACAACGCGAGAAGATTGATTTCATCTTCGTTACGCCTCAGATTAAGGTATTGAATACGGAAATCGCCCAAAACCCGGAGACAAAGACCAGCTATTTGAGTGATCATAATCCGCATATCGCCCTGCTCGAGTTCTAAAAGGCAAAGACTCGGCGTTTTTCATTATTCATTTTAATTGTTCATTGGATCGAATGGATTGGAACCAACTTATTTCCGGCAAGCGTTTCGGATTGGAAGAATACCACGAACGGAAACATGAACGCACCTATTTCCAGCGGGATTATGACCGGTTGATCTTTTCTTCGCCTTTCCGACGTTTGCAAAACAAAACGCAAGTGTTTCCATTGCCTGGAAGTATATTCGTGCACAACCGATTGACGCATAGTTTAGAAGTTTCCTGCGTGGGTCGTTCGTTAGGAAATAATGTGGCGAAAGTGTTGATGCAACGATATCCAACAGGAAATGTGAATTTGCCAGAAATTGGTTCGATTGTATCGGCCGCTTGCTTGGCGCACGATATGGGTAATCCACCGTTTGGACATTCAGGAGAGCGAGCCATTTCAGCTTATTTCTCAGAAGGAACAGGTATGAAATGGGAATCTTATGTGCGAGAGGAAGGCGGGCGTTGGGATGATTTTGTGCATTTCGAAGGTAATGCCAACGCAATCCGTCTTTTGACGCATCAATTCGTCGGAAGACGGAAGGGAGGTTTTGCCTTAACATATAGCACATTGGCTTCGATAGTGAAGTATCCGTACGCATCCATGTTTGCAGGAAAGAAAGGAAAGTTCGGCTTTTTTCAATCAGAAGAAGAAACATATCAATGTATTGCGAAGGAATTGGGTATTATTCCCGACCCAGAAGATCCGCATCGTTTCGTACGTTATCCATTGGTTTATCTGGTTGAGGCGGCAGATGATATTTGTTACCAAATCATGGATATTGAAGATGCGTGTAAACTCCATATTTTGACGCCTGATGAAGCTATCGACCTGATGTTGGGTTTCTTTGAGGGAAAGCGGTTGGCTCATATTAAGGAAATCATGCACATGGTAAATGATACGAATGAGCAGTTAGGTTATCTTCGTTCGTGCATTGTAGGGTTGTTGGTGGATGAGTGTACAAATGTATTTCTTGAGAATGAAGCAGGTTTGTTGGATGGTACGTACCGTATTCCGTTGATTCAGCATATAGGCGAAACAGCTCGTCGAGCATACGAACGTTGTGCGGAGACGGCTTGTCGGAAAATTTATACGGCTAAGGAAGTATTGGATATTGAATTGGCCGGTTATCACATTTTTAGCCATTTAATTGATTGTTTGGTCGAGGCGGTGATGAATCCCAACCATGCTTATAGCAAATTGCTTCTTCGACGCATTCCGGAACAATATGATACTACCGCTCCTACTACTTACGGTAAAATCCAATGCGTATTGGATTATATTTCGGGTATGACCGATGTCTACGCTTTGGATTTGTACCGCAAGATTACAGGCATGAGCCTTCCGGCTGTTTAGCGGATAGATTCCAACCAAGTTTTTACTTTCCTTACCATCGGAATCTCGTAATAGAACCACCAGTCGCTATTGTTGCTTTTCGAGGCAAGATGATTGTGATGGTTCAGGTCTGAAATATATCCTTCGGGTTGTTCCATAAATCGAGTTTGGGAATAAACGGATAGGAAGTATGTTCGCATAGTCTCGAAATCCTCACATACGTGGGAAATGTTCTGCAGTGCTTCTTGTCGATTGGTTTCACCTTGAGCTTTGTCATATGCATGGAGTGCTAAAAGCAAACGAGTAGGATAGTGCTGTAATTCATTCGTCGCGTTATAGACTTGCAAGGTATAGCGATTCCGTAGGGCATTGGCTTCAGCCAAGCGTATGCCTTCCTTTATTTCCTCATATCGGATATTTTCTTGTTGGGCTTGTGTTACTTTTTCTTTGTATTGTTCGCTCCATACACCGGGTTCTTCTTTTTGGGGTAAATCTATCAAGGTGAAGGAAGAGACTCCCCAGGCCGGATTCCGTCGTCCGGAAGTAATCAAGGCATTATCGAAGAAGAAAATAGCTTGTTCTAATTCATCAAGAAATTGCATGCGTTTTTCTTCCGGTCGGAAACCAAACTCCCGTTGGGCGTGTGCCTCCTTAAAAGCCTTTATGTCTCTGGCTGATGGATTCCAGCCGAACTCTCCTTGTGCTACAAATCCACGCCAAACGGTTTCAAGATGAGGCGAACCATCGTCCCAAGCTGTCGCTAAGATGCCTTCCAGATGATTCTTGGCTACTAACTCACTAAATCCTTTTATATACTCCGAGCGCGTATTCCGTCGTGGGAGGAAAGGGGAATCACCTGCAGAGGCCGCCGTAGCTCCCATGACCTTCAATCCTTTCTCTTCATACCATTTCAAGAGGCGTTTATGTGCAGGATGTGTGGCATCTTCGTATAGCCAACGCATATATACACATTCTTTTGGGAAAAGGTTGATGGCTTCGTCCAATTTCTGGGTGTTCCATTCCTGAGCTACTTCTTCTTCGCTTTTATCGCTTAGAATCAATGACCAAAGGCCAGCGTATTTCAAAGGCATATCATCCCAGAAGATGGGCGTACGTCCTTGTGCAAGGGCAAAGTCACATACTTTTTCCAACCAAACCATCTGGAGTTCAAACGCGCTTTTACCCGTTGCCCGGCATCGCTCGTCAATGCCAATGGCCGTAATCTCATCTCCGCCCACATGCAAATACTTGCCATAGGGCATCGCCTCGAGGGCGTCACGATAGAGGTCGAATTGCACTTCGTACGTCCGTGGGTCGGCTGGACAAAACTCCCAATCGCTGGCAGGATTCTCACGCAATTCCCAATGATGCTTTAAGATAAAGCCTGCGTGACCTAATCCTTGTACTAACGGGCTGATTTCGATATTCCGTTCTTTCGCATAACGGCACAACGCGCGCATCTCTTGTTTGCTGATGGCATTCCCGGCACCGATTTCCGGCCTTCGGACGAACCTCAATTTGTCTTCCAACTCCCATATAATGGCATTTATCTTATAAGAAGCCAACCGGTCGACCAGGCGATAATAGTATTCCATCCGGTCGAGGTGATGTTTTGTGTCCAAATGGATGGCACGATAAGCGATAGCAGGATAATCCGTTATCGTCATCGGCGGGATGCCTTGCCCGAAGTCCCGGCTATCTTCCATCAGTTGTTCCAACGTTTGGCACCCATAGAAAAGTCCAGCTTCGGTGCGTGCTCGGAGGGTTATCTGCTTCGCCCCGACCGTCAGCACGTATCCTTCGGGCGAATCAGGCATATCTTGCTGGGCGAGCGAAAGATACACCCCAATTCCTTTCCGTTCGCTCCGGGGAAGGGCATCGAGCAAATCGCCCAAGACGGGCATCGGTGTATCGTCTTCCGTAAGGATATATTTTACTTCGTGGTAGAAGAAGGTTTCCCCTTCGTGTACCTCAATTGCTTGGGGTTGAGGAATTAATTGGAAAGCTTTATCCAATTCCTTTGCCCACAATCCGCCGGCAAGGAGCCACATACATACGATTATCCATCCTGTTTTCATGCGATTCGATTTAAAAAGTCCGATACAAAAATACGCATAATCCTTGAGAAAACTTTCCTTGAAGGCCGTAAAAAAGTTCTTTTCCTTCGGCAAATTCTTTACGTATCGACGATATTTGTACACGTATCGTCGATATTTGTGTATCTTTAGCCTAAAGATATAGAAACATCGTCGATACGCGAAGAATATATAAGCAGAAATAGAAAAAATTCCGGTTATGTTTTTCACTTTTCTCCCTTATGCCGAAACAAAACGAAGAGGGCGTTTGTTATTTAGATAGTTGTTAAAAGGCGTGTAGAAAATAGACTTTTGTAGGATATTTATCGATAAAAATAGCATTTTGAGCGATAACCAAGTATTATTAACAATAGGAGGCTCTATTTTTCACGTTTGTTATGTAAATATTCAGGCGAAACATGCGTTATTTGTAAGTGTGTTAAATGGAGATAGATTGAGATGAAGAAATCGACGATTTGGTTGCTTGCGATGGTGATGGCATTTGCGTTTGCAGGTTTGTTATATTTGCAAATCAGTTATGTGCGCATTATCCTGAAAACACGTAGTGAGCAATTCGATGAAACGGTAAAACAATGCTTGCATCGGGTATCGAAAAACCTGGAATTGGACGAGACGAGGCAATATCTGGAAGATGATGTCAACCGCGACCAGAATAGTTTTTTGTACCAGAATGTAATCATTACGGATTCGGACGGGGGCGTCCAGCAAATCGAGCTTCAGAGCTTTAGCAGCCCTAAGTTCCAACCACGTTCGTCCCTGAGCAACCGGCCTACCAGTTCGATCGTGAACACTTCGAAGGATTTGCAAAAGACCTTGAAGCAACGCTACCAATATCAAGGCGGATTGATAGACGAGGTGATATATAATATATTGTATACGGCAAATTTGAAGCCGATCCAAGAGCGGGTGAACTTCAAGACGCTGAACGGGTATTTGAAGAACGAGTTTATCAATAGCGGATTGAACCTTCCGTATGTCTTTTCCGTCATTAATAAAGATGGGAATGAGGTGTATCGGAGCGGGAAGATAGAAGGCGAGCCGTTGGCTTCGGACATCATCACGCAAGTGTTGTTTCCGAACGACCCGCCCTCGAAACAGAATTACCTGAAGGTATATTTCCCGACCAAGGGCGATTACATATCGGATTCAATCACGTTTATCGTGCCCTCGGTACTCTTTTCGTTCATCTTGTTGGTGACGTTCATCTTCACCATTTATATCGTATTCCGCCAGAAGCGTTTGTCGGAAATGAAGAATGATTTCATCAACAACATGACGCACGAACTGAAGACGCCAGTATCGACCATCTCGCTCGCGGCGCAGATGTTGAAGGATTCGGATATTACGAAGAGCCCCGACGTGTTCAAACACATTTCGGGTGTCATCAATGATGAGACAAAACGCCTCGGGTTCTTGGTAGAAAAGGTATTGCAGATGTCGCTCTTCGAACGGCAAAAAGCGACCTTAAAGTTGAAAGAGCTAGATGCGAACGATTTGGTGATCAATGTAGCCAATACGTTTGCCCTGAAAGTCGAGAAGTATGGCGGTACGCTCGACATCGACCTCGAAGCATTAGACTCGACGATTTACGTGGACGAAATGCACATCACGAACGTATTGTTCAATCTGTTGGACAATGCCGTGAAATACCGCCGCCCGGAAGTGCCATTAAAACTAATGGTGCGGACGTGGAACGAGAATGGCAAGCTACAGGTTTCTGTAGAAGACAATGGGATTGGCATCAAGAAGGAATATCTGAAGAAAGTATTCGATCGTTTCTTCCGCGTGCCGACCGGAAACAAACACGATGTGAAAGGCTTTGGACTGGGATTGGCCTATGTGCGTAAAATCATTGAAGACCACAAAGGCGCTATCCGCGCAGAACAAGGCAATAACAATATAGGAACGAAATTTATTATTACTTTACCTCTTATAAAAAGTTAGTTATGGAAGAAAAAATTAAGATCTTCTTTTGCGAAGATGATGAGAACTTGGGGATGCTGCTGAGGGAATACTTGCAGGCCAAAGGTTATGTAACCGATTTGTTTGCCGACGGAGAAGTTGGTTATAAAGGTTTTACAAAGAGCAAGTACGATTTGTGCGTGCTCGACGTAATGATGCCGAAGAAAGATGGATTTACGCTTGCGCAAGAGATCCGTTCGATTAATCCGGATATTCCTATTATCTTCCTTACGGCCAAGACAATGAAAGAGGATATCTTGGAAGGGTTTAAGATTGGTGCGGACGATTACCTGACGAAACCGTTCAGCATGGAAGAGCTCTTGCTCCGTATCGAAGCTATTTTGCGCCGCGTGAAGGGTAAGAAGATGAAAGATATTCCTTTCTACAAGTTAGGAAACTTCTTGTTTGATACGCAGAAGCAGACGTTGACGATTGGTGATAAGGTGACGAAACTCACCACTAAAGAGTGCGAATTGTTGAGTCTTTTGTGCGCACATGCTAATGAAATCTTGGAACGCAACTATGCATTGAAGACGATTTGGGTAGACGATAATTATTTCAATGCGCGTAGCATGGATGTGTATATCACAAAATTGCGTAAACTCTTGCGCGATGATCCAGCTATCGAGATTATCAATATCCATGGAAAAGGATACAAATTGATCACCCCGTCGGCTGAAAACCAGTTCAACGAAGGCGATGTACAAGTTCTCTAATCTTTAATGTTTATAGAATGAATTTAGGAACATTCGAATCGCAATGCGGTTCGAATGTTTTTTATGACTTCAACCACCGGTTTCCTAAATAGCGGACAGGATACCAAGCGGCAAGGAATCCAATGGCGAGCACCGTCACAAGCACCGTAAAGATATCTCCCGGAAGTACGTGTACGGGATAGGCATCAATGATAAAAGCTCCGGCCGTATCACCTAAACGGATCAGTCCAAACTCTTGTTGGAGCACACAAAGCACAATGCCCGCCACAATACCCGCAAGCGCACCAAAGCCTGAAATCATCCAACCTTCGAAAAGGAATATTTGGCGTATCTGGCGATCGTTTGCTCCGAGATTGCGCAAAGTCCGTACATCTTCCTTCTTCTCGATCATGAGCATCGAAAGCGAACCGACTATGTTGAAGAGGGCAATCGCGAGGATAAAGCAAAGGATGAGAAACGTCACCCATTTCTCGACCTGCATCATCCGAAAGGAAGACTCCTGTTGCTCGAAACGGTTTTGTACGTTATATTTATTCCCTAAAATATCGTTGATCTTTTGTTCGACTTTATCGATAGATGCGTCAGACTTTAGTTTGATTTCGAGGGCAGAAACCTCCTGTTCGTAATGCAAGAGTTTACGGGCTACGGAAAGTGGAATAAGCATATAATGATCGTCGTAAACCGGTTGGTTGATGCGAAATACAGCCGTAATGAAGGCAAACTCCCGATTAAAAGAGGTCGCTGGGTTAGCCATATTCACTCGTTCGTCGCGCTTCGGAACGTAAATCTCGAGCGGAGAAACGAAACCGGCATTGATGCCCAAATGAGCTGCCAACCCGATGCCCAATGTGGCATAATTGGCCACTTCGTCGGAGAGTTGGAAATTCCCATCAATGAGCACTGAGTCCAAAGGCACAAGCTGGGCAAACGATTCATCTACCCCTTTGATGACGCCTACGTCTTGGCGATCCTTGTATTTGATCAAGGCATTGTCTTGTAATACTTCGCACACAATGTCTATTTCTGGAAGTGCGCGGACTTGGCGGATTGATTCCTCTTCCGGGTCGAATACTTTTCCTTCCTTAGGGATGATTTTCAGTTCCGGGTCGAAATGGCTAAAGAGCGAAGAGACCAAATCGTTGAATCCATTATAAACAGAAAGGGCGCACACAAGAGCCATTGTAGCAATCACCACACCACACACCGATATTCCCGAAATGATATTAATCGCATTGTGCGACTTCTTCGAGAAAAGGTATCGGCGTGCTATATAGAAAGGGAAATTCACTTCGGCGTGTTATTGCTTTAGTAGATTATCGATGTGCTCGATATAGTCCAAAGAGTCGTCGATAAAGAACGAAAGCTCCGGAATCTTACGAAGTTGGAGATGCACACGTTGTCCCAAGTCGTATCGGATTGCCTTCGTATTCGCCCGTATAGCTTCCAATAATTCCGCTGATTTTGTCGAGGGGAAAATACTCAGATAAGCCTTTGCTACGCTCAGATCGGAACTAACCCGTACGACACTGACCGAAATCAATACGCCCGGCATTGTTTTCGTTTGCTTCAAGAATATATCACTCAATTCCTTTTGGATCAATCGTCCAATTTTGTTTAGTCTTGTACTTTCCATACTGTTTAACTCTTATTTCTTCCAAATCATTGTCAAGCCATCGCGAAGTGGAAGGATTACCTTCTCTACCCGCTCGTCGGCTTTTATCTTATCATTGAAGGCCAAGATGCCCAGTGTCTGCTTATCGGCCGAGGGAACGTGTTCTTCCGTCACTTTCCCGTCCCACAACGTATTGTCGGCTAAGATTAATCCTCCCGGACGTACCATTGGAAATACCAAATCGTAATACGCGGAATAGAAACGCTTGTTGGCATCGATGAATACCATGTCGAACGTCCCGCCCAACTTGGGGATAATCTCCATCGCATCTCCGTAGTGCACCTCTATCTTCTCGCGATGAGGCGATTGGGAGACATACTTCTGGATGAAATCCTCCATCTCATCATTGATTTCGATGGTATGGATCTTTGTTCCCTCTTCCATTCCTTCGGCCATGCAAAGCGTGGCATAGGCCGTATAAGTTCCTATCTCGAGCACACGCTTTGGGCGAAGCATCCGGCAAAACATCTTCAGGATGCGCCCTTGCAAATGACCAGAAAGCATACGCGGATAGAGGAGGTTCACGTTCGCATCACGGTTGAGCGCGGATAGAAGCGCCCCCTCATTGTCCGAATGGGCCAGGATATAGTCATTGACGTCAGACATTTCCATCTTTTCCCGTCTTTACTTAATCTTTAAACGTAGGCAATACGTAGTTCTTGTTTGCGTCCAATACCTTCCCTACATTATTTATTTCCAAGAACGTGGTACCTCCGCCTTCCCCGAAGCTTCCACTCAGGTAAGCCACCATGTCGTCTCGTGTGATGCGTCCACTATTGATCAACTGGGTCAACGCATCGTAGAAGTAAGCCCGGCGGCTATCATTCCAAGGTTGGAATACCGCCCATACACCATACGAAAGCGAGAGCATTCGCATCACACGTTCGTTGTAGCAGATGGCAAATACGGTTGATGTGCCACGGAAAGCCGCCAAGTATCGTGCTGTCCGGCCTGTATAACTATCCGTAATAATAGCTTTTACATGCAATTTCGAAGAGGACTTCACCGCTTGCTTGGCAAGGAAAGAAGTAACATCGAGGTCGTTTCCTTCGATGGGCACACGGATGTCGTTGGCCGCGAGCTTGGTTTTCTCCGCTTCGCGTGCCACCTTCGTCATCGTCTGTACGGCTTCCAGCGGATACTTGCCATACGCCGTTTCGCCACTCAGCATCAAGGCGTCGGTACGATAGTAGATGGCATTGGCGATGTCGGTCACTTCCGCACGGGTGGGGCGTGGGTTGTTGATCATCGAGTGCAACATCTGCGTGGCCACAATCACGGGCTTCTTCACCTCCACGCACTTGCGTATCAGCACGCGTTGGATACCCGGTATCTTTTCGGCCGGCACTTCGATACCCAAATCTCCGCGGGCGATCATGATACCATACGCCGCTTCGAGGATTTCGTCTACGTTATCTACGCCCTCTTGGTTTTCTATCTTGGCAATAATCTTAATCGGACTATTGTATTCGTCTAAAATATGTTGGATATCCAATACGTCTTGCTTCGAACGTACGAATGAATGGGCGATGAAGTCCAAATCATGATCGATGGCCCAACGGATATTCCGCCGGTCGCGTTCCGTAAGCGAAGGGAGGTTGATGCGTACGCCCGGGACATTCACGCTCTTGCGGCTTCCCAGCGAGGCTTCGTTTTGCACTTCGCACGTCAGGTATTCGTCACATTTATCCGTGACGCGAAGTTCTAAATCACCATCGTCTATCAAAATGTCGCTTCCTATCGACAGGTCATGCACAAAGCGGGTATAAGAGACATGTATGTGTTCATGCGTCGTAGGTTCGTCCGGATTACCGGATACCTTCACTACGTCGCCCATTTGGAATGCGATCGGTTCGCCATCGCTGGTGACGGTCGTACGTACTTCAGGTCCTTTCGTATCCATCAAGATACCGATACGGTTCGATACAGCGCGTACGTTTTCCACTACGTGCGTCAATCCTTCCGCATCCATGTGTGCCGTGTTCAGACGCACCACGTTCATGCCGGCTTCATAGAGTGATTTAATAAAATCCACATCGCACCGTTTGTCTGAAATGGTCGCAACAATTTTCGTATGTTTCAACATAAGCTAATCTATGATTTAAATATTTTCAACCTAAACTTCTTTTTGTCAAAATGCACGTAACAAGAATATACGCAATGAGTTTTATCCAATGAACGATTCCAACGCCAAGCGATAAGAATCCAAACCGAAGCCGATGACCACTCCCCGGCAAGCCGCCGATAGCATCGATACGTGGCGGAACGGTTCACGAGCATGTACGTTGGATATATGGACCTCGACAACAGGCGTCGTCACAGCCTTGATGGCATCGTGGAGCGCGATAGAGGTATGCGTATAAGCCCCCGCATTGAGGATGATGCCGTCGTACGTAAACCCTACTTCATGAATTTTGTTGATCATTTCTCCCTCAATATTGCTTTGATAATAAGCGATATCACACTGAGGATACCGGCTTCGCAACGTTTCAAGGTAATCTTCGAAGGAGGCATTGCCATAAATCGTGGGTTCCCGTTTGCCCAGCAAGTTCAAATTCGGTCCGTTGATGATTAAAATCTTCTTCATTGCTTTCTCGTTTTAAACCCTTTGCGCTTGGATTCGCAAAGACTGGACAAAGGTAGTGTTTTTATTCTACTTACGCAAATTCTTTTTCACGCCGATGAAACTTGCAAGCATAGGCATGGATAGTTTGGTTGGTAATTGTATTTTCTACACGTATCGACGATGTTTGTACAAATATCGCCGATATTCGTATATCTTTAGGCTAAAGATAACGAAATATCGACGATGTGTAAAGAAAAATCAGTAAGCAAAGGAAGTTTTCTTCGGTAAAAAAAAGAAGAATCAACGCTTTCTTATCGGATGAAGAGCAGCTCGCGGTATTTCGGGAGCGTCCACATCTGGTCGTCTACCACCAGTTCGAGCTTGTCGATATGGTAACGGATGGCCTCCATGAGCGGGACGATCGTATCGTGGTAGGCAATGGCCTTTTCGCGCTCGTTCTCAATCTTGTTGGCCACCTTGCGTGCGTTCACCATCTCGTCTACCTTTTCTTTGATGAAGATGGTGCGGTCGGCAATGTCTTCGATGATTTCCATGTTCTTCGAAGAGAGGCGGGCGGCTTTGTCGGCCGGGAAGAGATCCCTCATCTTATAGACATTGTCGATAAGCGACGTCTGGTATTTGTTGGCCATAGGGATGATGTGGTTCATCGCCAAGTCTCCCAAGACGCGCGCTTCGATTTGGATTTTCTTCGTGTACATCTCCCATTTCACCTCGTTGCGTGCCTCCAATTCCTTGCGGGTCATCACACCCGTAGCTTCAAACATGCGGATGCTTTCCTCCTTCAGGTAGGCGTCGAAGATGAGCGGGACGCTTGTTTCGCAATCCAATCCGCGACGGGCAGCTTCGGCTTTCCATTCATCGCTATATCCGTTTCCATCGAAGTGTATCGCCTTGCATTCTTTGGCCAAAATGCGAAGTTCGGCTAAGATAGCAGCAAACTTCTCCTCGCCAGAAGCGATGCGTGCATCCACTGATGCTTTGAAATGGTTCAACTGGTCGGCCACGGCGGCATTCAATACGAGCATAGCCGAAGCACAGTTTGCCGAAGAACCGACCGCACGGAATTCAAAACGATTCCCCGTGAAGGCGAAAGGCGAAGTACGGTTACGGTCCGTATTATCGATAAGCAACTCCGGAATGCGGGCAATATCCAATTTCTTTTCTTGCTTTCCGCTCAAGTTGAAGTCATCTGTCCCGCTCTGTTCCAAATGTTCCAAGACGGCCGAGAGCTGCGAGCCGAGGAAGCAAGAGATGATAGCAGGAGGCGCCTCGTTCGCTCCTAAGCGATGGGCATTCGTGGCCGACGAGATGCTGGCTTTCAAGAGTGCATTATGCGTATGGACGGCCTTCAAGACGTTGAGGATAAAGGTCACGAAGCGGAGGTTCTCTTCCGGTGTCTTGCCTGGCGCCATGAGGAGCGTGCCCGTATCCGTACCGAGCGACCAGTTGTTGTGCTTACCCGACCCGTTGACTCCTTTGAAAGGCTTTTCATGCAAAAGGACACGGAAGCCGTGCTTGCGGGCAATGTTCCGCATAAGTGCCATGACGAGGAGGTTATGGTCGTTGGCCAGGTTGCATTCCTCGAAGACGGGAGCTAATTCGAATTGGTTCGGGGCCACTTCATTATGGCGCGTCTTGACCGGAATACCTAATTTAAGGGATTCTATTTCCAGTTCCTTCATGAATTCCAACACACGAGGCGGGATAGCGCCGAAGTAATGGTCCTCGAGCTGCTGGTTCTTCGAACTCTCGTGTCCCATCAGTGTGCGACCGGTCATCAACAAGTCCGGACGTGCGGCATACAAGCCTTCGTCTACCAAGAAATATTCCTGTTCCCAACCGAGGTAAGCATAGACTTTCTTTACCGACGGGTCGAAATAGTGACATACCTCGACCGCAGCTTTGTTTACGGCTTCCAAGGCTTTCAACAAGGGGGCTTTATAGTCCAATGATTCACCCGTGTAGGCAATAAAGATCGTCGGGATACAAAGCGTATCGCCCACGATGAAGGCAGGCGACGATGGATCCCAAGCCGAATAACCGCGCGCCTCAAACGTATTACGGATACCTCCGTTCGGGAAACTCGACGCATCCGGTTCCTGCTGGATAAGGAGCTTGCCATCGAACTCCTCCATGACTCCGCCCTTGCCATCCGGCTCGATAAAGGCGTCGTGCTTCTCGGCCGTTCCTTCCGTCAAGGGATGAAACCAGTGGGTATAATGCGTAGCTCCCCGTTCGAGTGCCCATTTCTTCATACCATCTGCCACGGCATTGGCCGTTTCGCGGTCGAGCGGCGTATTGTTGTCAATGCAATCAATCAGCTTCTCATACACCTTTTCAGGCAAATACTTAAACATCTTTTCCCGGTTGAATACTTGCGAACCGAAGTATTCTGATACTTTTGTCTCCGGTGAAGCCACATAGGCCGGCTTCTTGGCAAATGCCGATTCTACGACATTGAATCTTAACTTTGACATAATCTATATGGTTTATAGGGTCCATAAATCTTTTATATTATCGCATCCAATGCTGGATACGCCCGATGGCTTCCCGCGTCTCATCGCGATCGCCAAAAGCGGTGAGGCGAAGATAACCTTCCCCACTCGGACCGAATCCGGCACCGGGCGTGCTTACGATATTCACCTCATACAACAGCTTCTCGAAGAAACGCCAGGAAGACAACCCATCTGGCACTTTCACCCAGAGATAAGGTGCATTGACTCCGCCATAGACACGCAAGCCACACATCTCTAAGCCTTCCTTCATCAAGCGGGCATTCTCCATGTAATATTGGATGGTCTTCTTTACTTGCTCTCGGCCTTCGGGCGAATAGACTGCCTCGGCTCCCCGCTGGGTAATATAGCTTGTCCCATTGAACTTCGTACATTGGCGACGGTTCCACAATTTATTCAAAGGAACTCGTTCACCCGTTAGTGTCGAGGCCGTTATCTCTTTAGGAACGACCGTATAGCCGCACCGGACACCCGTAAATCCTGCCGTCTTCGAGAAACTCCGGAACTCGATGGCCACCTGCTTGGCCCCTTTGATCTCGTAGATGGAATGCGGGATGGCGGGGTCTTGGATATACGCTTCATAAGCGGAGTCGTACAGGATGATCGCATCGTTTGCCAACGCATAATTCACCCACGCCTTGAGCTGTTCTTTGGTCAGCGTGGTGCCCGTCGGGTTGTTCGGATAACATAAATAGATGATATCCACCCGCCGCGAAGGAAGTTGGGGGACGAAGCCATTCTCTTCGGTACAAGGGATGTAGACCACGTCGCTCCAGTGCCCGTCCTGGAATGTTCCCGTACGCCCTGCCATTACGTTCGAATCGATATAGACCGGATAGACCGGGTCGAGGACGCCGATACTGTTATCATGCCGGAGCATGTCGCCAATGTTCCCGCAATCGCTCTTCGCCCCGTCGCTGATGAACACCTCGCTCGGTTCGATGAAGACGCCCAACCGCTCGTAGTCGTGCTTGATAATCGCCTCGATGAGGAACGGATATCCCTGTTCCGGACCGTAGCCATGGAACGTCTCCTTCCGCGCCATCTCGTCCACCGCCCGGTGCATCGCCTCGATAACGGCTGGTGCCAAAGGTTGCGTCACGTCGCCAATGCCCATGCGGATGAGCTTTGCCTTCGGGTGCGTCACCCTGAAGCGGTTTACTTGCTTGGCAATATCCGAGAAAAGGTAATTGCTCTGTAATTTCAAGAAATGTTCGTTGACTAATGCCATATCTTTTGTTTTATTTACATTTATACATCGTTTTTATGTCTCTAAAAGGCTTTTTCGACCCTCAAAAGAGGGGGTTCTGACACTTCCCATAAGTGTCGCCGACACTTCCCATAAATATCCCTGACACTTCCTATAAGTGTCACCGATACTTCCTATACCTGTCGATGACACTTCCTATACCTGTCAATGATACTTCCCATACCTGTCGGTGATATTCTTAAGCATCGTTGTATCAGACATTTATTCATGTCAGTTCCCCCATAGATAACCATTCTGCCTACTTTAATACCTATTAACAATCTATTTTGCCTTCAAATACGAATTCTGCGCCGCCCGACATATAAATATGCCCATCGCCCGAACTCCACCGGATGCGGAGCGTACCGCCATCCATTACGACTGGAATCTCCTCATCTTGCTTTGCCCAGCCATGTGCTACGAGTGCCGAAGCCGTCGCGCAAGCACCCGTCCCGCAAGCCTGCGTAATGCCAGAACCCCGTTCCCAGACGCGCATCCGGGCCGAACCATCTTTCCGGAGCTCCACGAACTCGACATTCGTCCGGTCCGGGAAATGGGGATGCTTCTCCAACAAAGGGCCGATGGAGGGCAAATCCACCTCTCCGATGTCCTCGACACGAAGGACGAAGTGCGGATTCCCCATCGAAATGACCGTCCCCGTATATACCTTATTATATAATGTAAGGGAATGCGCCACCTCCAAGATTTCAGGAGCGCCCATATCTACCGTCACCTGCTCAACCGTCCCCTGCTTGCCTACCCGCAAATGCAAGGTCTTGATACCCGAAAGCGTCTCCAGCGTGATGTCTTGCTTTTGCGTCAATCCCTTTTCAAAGACATACTTGCCGATGCAACGGGAGGCATTGCCGCACATCCGCGCCTCCGAGCCATCGGCATTGAAGATCCGCATCCGGAAATCCGCCACCTCCGACGCCCCAATCAGCACTAATCCGTCTGAACCGATGCCCGTATGATACGCGCTCCAACGCCGTGCCGTCTCCTCTGGGTGTGCTATGGGGAACTGGTTTGCGTCTACATATATATAATCGTTCCCAATGCCCTGCATTTTGGTAAATTGGATTGTCATTTTGTTTCTAATTTTATATGATTACAAACTCTTTGTTTTTATCTGCTGCAAAATTATATCATTTTGTATATATAAAAGCAGAATATCCTATTTTCTTTCTATAAAATACATATACTTTCAAATTGAAACGATAATGAGGTGTTTTGATTATCATTTATAACTAAAACGTCAAGGTGTTATTTCTATTTGAAAGCAGACATTAAATTCAGAAAGAAAAAAGACAGAATATTCGCAAATATTTTGTCTATATGAAACCAATACTCTATATTTGCAAGCAAAACGATTCACATATTTCGTTTCCACTAAACAATAGATAGAAGATAGAATAAATAAAGAACAATATGAAAGCAGCGCAAGGTTTATATGATCCGATGTTCGAACACGATGCGTGCGGTGTCGGGATGTTGGCGCATATCCACGGGGAGAAATCCCATGCGATTGTGGATTCAGCCCTAACTATCCTCGAAAACATGCGCCATCGTGGGGCGGAAGGTGCGGATAGCAAGACGGGAGACGGGGCAGGCATCCTGCTCCAAATCCCGCACGAGTTCATCCTTTTGCAAGGTATTCCCGTACCCGAGAAAGGACGCTATGGGACAGGCCTCTTTTTTATGCCTAAGAACGAAACGGTTTACAACGATATTTTAGAAATTATCAGGCATGAATCGGAACGTTTATGCCTATGTTTGCTCGCGGTCAGGGATGTGCCGGTCTGCTCTGCCGTTTTAGGTGAAGAAGCAAAGGCTACTGAGCCGGATATCAAGCAGTTCTTTTTTACCGGAGGGAATAGCCAGGACGAGTTGGAATTAAAGCTTTACCTCCTCCGCAAACATATCGAGAAACAGATAGGAAACTCACTGGAATTGGATAAGGAATCCTTTTATATCGTATCCTTATCTACGCGGAGTTTGGTTTATAAAGGCATGTTGGAATCCATGCAGCTTCGGGAATACTTCCCGGATTTGAACGATCCTTACTTTACAAGCGGCTTAGCTTTGGTACATTCCCGTTTTAGTACCAATACGTTCCCGGCATGGAAATTGGCACAGCCCTTCCGGATGTTGGCGCATAACGGGGAAATCAATACCATCCGAGGGAACCGGGCTTGGATGGCAGCGCGGGAAAGCGTGCTGGCTTCCGAACGGTTGGGAGACATCGAAGCGCTTCATCCGATTATCCAACCGGGCATGAGCGATAGTGCTTCGCTGGATAATGCATTGGAATTCCTTGTTGCATCGGGGCTTTCCCTGCCGCATGCCATGGCGATGTTAGTACCGGAAAGCTTCAACGAAAAGAATCCTATATCCGACGACCTGAAGGCATTCTACGAATATCACTCCATCTTGGCGGAACCATGGGACGGACCGGCAGCGCTCCTCTTTAGTGATGGACGGTATGTAGGCGGCATGTTGGATCGCAACGGACTTCGCCCTGCCCGCTATTTGATTACGAAAGACGGGCTTTTCCTCTTGGCATCGGAAACGGGCGTCCTTCCTATCACCCCTGAAAGGATACAAGCCAAAGGCCGCTTGCGCCCAGGCAAGATGTTGTTGATAGATACAGAGAAAGGCGAAGTATATTATGATAAGGAATTAAAGCAGCAATTGGCAGAGGCCCAACCCTATCGACAATGGATTACCCGTAATTGCATCGAACTGGACGAACTGAAATCCGGACGGAAAGCCCCGCATACGGTCGATGGCTTCGACCAAAAGCTCCGTGCCTTTGGCTATTCACGGGAAGATATCGAACGGATTATGATACCGATGTGCACGAATGCGGCCGAACCGGTCGGTTCGATGGGAAACGATACGCCTCTCGCGGTACTTTCTCGCCGCCCTCAATTATTATATAATTATTTCCGGCAACAATTCGCCCAAGTGACCAATCCGCCGATCGACCCAATCCGCGAGGAATTGGTCATGAGCTTGGTAGAATATATCGGGAAAGTGGGAAATGATATCCTGCACCCCGACGAAAGCCATTGCAAGATGGTACGCCTTCAATGTCCCATCCTGACTAATACCCAATTGGATATCCTTTGCCACATCCAATATAAAGGATTCCGGGCCGTCAAGCTTCCGATGCTCTTTGAAGTAAGTCAGGGTAAGAACGGTATGGAAAAGGCGTTGGAATCGTTATGCCGGGAGGCCGCCGAAGCCGTATCGAATGGAGCAAATTATATTGTATTAACCGACCGGGGTGTAGATGAATCCCATGCGGTGATTCCATCTGTCTTGGCGGTGAGCGCGGTGCATCATTACCTTATCTCCGTAAAGAAACGGGTACAGACGGCACTGGTGGTCGAGACGGGCGAGATGCGTGAAGTGATGCATGCCGCCTTGCTCTTGGGTTATGGAGCCAGTGCGGTCAATCCTTATATGGCATTTGCTATCTTGGGCGATTTGGTAGAACGGCACGTCATCCAACTGGATTATGCGACAGCTGAAAAGAACTACGTGAAGTCGCTCTGCAAAGGTCTCTTGAAAGTATTGAGCAAGATGGGCATCAGTACCATCCGGAGCTATCGAGGCGCGAAGCTCTTCGAAGCCATCGGGCTGAGCCAAACCATAGCAGATAAATACTTTGGACAAACAACCAGTAGCGTGGGTGGTATCGGACTGGAAGAAATAGCCGGCGATGCGTTAGTCCGTCATTATGAAGCTTTCTCCTCTCCGCTTCATCCGATATTAGACTTTAAAGGGCTTTACGCATTCCGCAAGGATGGCGAAGCGCATGCGTGGAACCCGGAGACGATCATCGCCCTCCAACAAGCCACACGCTTGGGCAGTTATAAGAAGTTCAAAGAATATACACGGTTGGTAGACGAGAAGGAACAACCCATTTTCTTGCGTGACTTCCTGACCTTCCGAAAGGCATCACCTATTCCAATAGAAGAGGTTGAACCTGCGTCCGAAATCATGAAGCGGTTCGTCACCGGTGCTATGAGCTTCGGTTCGATCAGTCGGGAAGCGCACGAGACGATCGCCCTCGCCATGAACCGCATCCACGGACGAAGCAACACGGGCGAAGGCGGGGAAGACCCCGTCCGTTTCCAATCGCGCGAGGATGGAACGTCGCTCCGTTCCGCTATCAAGCAGATTGCATCAGGGCGTTTTGGCGTCACGGCGGAATACTTGGTTAATGCAGACGAGATTCAAATCAAGATTGCCCAAGGCGCCAAGCCGGGCGAGGGCGGGCAACTTCCAGGCTATAAGGTGAACGAGGTAATTGCCAAGACGCGTTATTCCATTCCGGGCATCTCGCTCATCTCGCCTCCACCTCACCACGATATTTACTCTATTGAGGATTTGGCGCAATTGATCTTCGATTTGAAGAATGTAAACCCGCAGGCCGAAATCAGCGTGAAACTCGTCTCGGAAAGTGGCGTGGGTACGATTGCTGCCGGCGTAGCGAAAGCAAAGGCGGACCGTATCGTCATCTCCGGCGCAGAAGGCGGCACAGGTGCTTCACCGATGAGCTCGATTTATTATGCGGGTTTACCTCCGGAGATTGGTTTGTCGGAAACGCAACAGACGTTGGTATTGAACAACCTCCGAGGACATGTACGCCTTCAGACCGATGGGCAACTCAAGACGGGGCGCGACATTGTCCTCATGTCGATGCTCGGCGCTGAAGAATTCGGATTTGCCACTTCCGCTCTCATCGTCTTAGGTTGCGTCATGATGCGCAAGTGCCATCAAAATACATGTCCAGTAGGCGTAGCCACACAAAACGAAGAACTGCGTAAACGGTTCCACGGTCGGGCGGAATACCTGGTGAATTTCTTCACCTTCCTGGCTGAAGAGGTACGCGAGTATTTGGCGGCGCTCGGCTTCCGCAAGTTGGACGAAATTATCGGCCGCACGGACCTATTGGAACGGAAAGCCGGTAGCTATCAGGAGAAAACCGCCTCGCTCGATTTTTCTCGCCTTCTTTATTTTCCAAAGGAAGAACAAACGCGTCCGCTTTCTCACTTGGAGGGCTTTCACCACGAGCTTCCGCACGTATTGGATGATTGCCTACTTTCACAAGCCGAACTGGCCCTCCGCGAGCGGCGCAAGGTATCGCTCAGTTTCCCTATCGTCAATACGGATCGTTCGGTCGGGACGATGCTTTCGGGAGAAATCGCACGGAAATACGGACACGAAGGGTTGCCGGAACAGACGCTCGACGTCCGCTTCGAAGGTTCGGCGGGGCAGAGCTTCGGCGCCTTCCTGGTGCATGGCGTCCATTTTCGCCTCGAAGGGGATGCGAATGACTACTTGGGCAAGGGTTTGAGCGGTGGGCGCATCAGCCTCATGCCGCCTTCACAAGCCGATTTCCGTCCGGAAGAGAACATCATCGCCGGTAATACATTGCTCTACGGAGCGACGAGCGGCGAGGTGTATATCAACGGCCGCGTGGGCGAACGTTTCTGTGTGCGGAATTCCGGCGCAACGGCGGTAGTCGAGGGCGTGGGCGACCATTGCTGCGAATACATGACGGGCGGGCGCGTCGTAGTCTTAGGAACGACGGGGCGCAACTTCGCCGCCGGCATGAGCGGGGGCACCGCCTACGTGTGGAACCGCGAGGGAAACTTCGATTTCTTCTGCAACATGGAGATGGTCGAGCTTTCGCTCCTCGAAGATACCCGGGCGCGCAAGGAACTTTACGAGCTGATCCGCAAACATTACCGTTATACGGGCAGCCCCTTGGCGGGACGGATGCTCGACGATTGGAACCGTTATGCCGAAGAATTCATCCAAGTCGTGCCGATAGAATATAAAAAGGTATTGCACGAAGAGCAGATGCGTCGTTGGCAGGAGAAAATCGAGAACCTGCAGCAGGACTTCTAAGGCGGAGGAGATTTCCGCTGACTTCCCGACAATGTCGGCGGCTTAGCGGAAATTCCCTCCGACCTCCCGACAATGTCGGCGGTTTAGCGGAGAATCTCTCCGACTTCCCGACGCTGTCAGCGGCTTAGCGGAGAATCTTTCCGACCTTCCAACGCTGTCAGCGGCTTGGCGGAGAATCCCTCCGACTTCCCGACGCTGTCGGCGGCTTGGCGGAGAATCCCTCCGACTTCCCGATAACGTTGGCAGCTTGGCGGAGATCTCCGCTGCGATAGGAAACGGATATTTCAAACAGAAAAAGTAAAAAAACAGATATAACAATGGGAAATCCAAAAGCATTCCTCACAATACACCGCAAGGAAGCAGGCTACCGGCCTGTACACGACCGATTGGAAGATTTCAGTGAGGTAGAACAGACATTGAATGCAAGCGACCGCCGCGAGCAGGCTTCGCGTTGTATGGATTGCGGCGTGCCCTTCTGCCACTGGGCATGCCCGCTGGGAAACAAGCAACCGGAATGGCAAGACCGCCTGTATAAAGGCGATTGGCAGGGAGCGTATGAAATATTGGCGGAGACGTGCGACTTTCCGGAATTCACGGGGCGCGTCTGTCCGGCGTTGTGCGAAAAGGCATGCGTCTTGAACCTTAGTTGCGGCGAGCCGGTCACGATACGCGAAAACGAAGCAGCTATCATTGAAGGAGCTTTCCGCGAAGGTTATATTCACCCTAAACAAATAGAACGGAATGGGAAACGGGTGGCTGTCGTCGGGAGCGGACCAGCAGGTCTGACCGCAGCGAACCGCCTTAACCACGCAGGCTACGAGGTGACCGTGTTCGAGAAAGACGAGAAACCGGGTGGGTTGCTTCGTTTCGGCATTCCGAACTTTAAGTTGGGTAAAAACATTATCGACCGCCGCATCCGCCTCATGGAAGACGAAGGGGTACATTTCCAAGTAAACATGGCTGTCGGGAAAGACTTACCGATGGAACAACTGCTGGACAAATACGATGCGGTTTGCCTGGCAACCGGTGCGGAAACGCCGCGCGACTTGCCTATTGAGGGGCGCGACCTGAAGGGTATCCATTTTGCCCTCGAACTTTTAGGGCAACAGAATCGCCTTTTGGAAGGGATTGCCATAGACGAAACACAGCGTATCGATTGTACCGGAAAGCGAGTGCTCGTCATCGGTGGAGGAGATACGGGTAGCGATTGCGTCGGTACCGCCAATCGGCAACACGCCGCCTGCGTAACACAGATCGAAATCCTCCCGAAGCCACCCGTCGGACAGAATCCTGATACGCCCTGGCCCTTCTATCCGAAGATATTGAAGACGAGTAGTAGCCACGAAGAAGGATGCGTGCGTCGTTGGTGCCTCGCGTCGAAACGCTTCTTGGGTGAAGGCGGAACGTTGACAGGTGTCGAGGTGGAGGAAGTCGAATGGACGCCGGAAATGCGGAAGACGGGACGTACCGAAGTCATTCCTGCCGATCTCGTCTTTCTCGCCATGGGATTCCTTCGTCCCGCACCAATAGAAACGATGCCGTCCGGAAAGCTATTTGCTTGCGGAGATGCCGTGAGCGGAGCAAGCCTTGTCGTCAAAGCAATGGCATCCGGCAAAGAAACCGCTTCGGCTATAGATCAATATTTACAAACGACCCATAAATAATCAAGAAAGGAATAGACAATATGTGTGGAATTACAGCTATATTCAACATTCGCGAGGGAGAAGCTTCCCTTCGCACGCAAGCTTTAGAAATGAGTAAACGAATCCGTCATCGTGGTCCGGATTGGAGTGGCATTTATCAGGGCGGTTCGGCCATCTTGGCGCACGAGCGCCTTTCAATTGTCGACCCTGCGTCGGGCGGCCAACCCTTGAAAAGCCCGGACGGTAAACTGGTCCTCGCGGTCAATGGAGAAATATACAACCATCAAGCCCTCCGAGAACAGCTCAAAGGGGAATATGAGTTCCAGACCGGTTCAGATTGCGAAGTTATCCTCGCCCTCTACCAAAAGAAAGGCATCCACTTCCTCGAAGATTTGAACGGAATCTTCGCTTTCGCCCTCTATGATACGGAAAAGGATGTGTACCTGATTGCCCGCGACCCGATTGGCGTTATTCCTTTATATTATGGATATGACAACGCCGGGCATCTGCTCGTCTCGTCCGAACTGAAAGGATTGGAAGGCTACGCGTCGATGTACCACGTGTTCCAGCCTGGCCATTATCTCTATAGCGAAGACAAAGAGCCGGTGCAATGGTATAAGCGGGATTGGATGGAATACGACGCAGTGAAAGATAATCCCGCCGACATCCACGAGCTTCACGACGCGCTCATGGCCGCCGTGAAGCGCCAGCTGATGTGCGATGTTCCTTATGGCGTGTTGCTTTCAGGCGGATTGGATTCATCCCTCATCTCCGCCATTGCCAAGCAATACGCTTCGAAACGTATCGAGACCGACAGTACATCGGAGGCTTGGTGGCCGCAGCTCCATTCCTTTGCCGTAGGTCTAAAAGGTGCACCAGACTTAGCCGCTGCCCGCAAAGTGGCAGAGGCGATCGGCACGGTACATCACGAAGTGAACTATACTATTGAAGAGGGATTGGATGCCATTCGCGATGTTATTTATTATATCGAGACTTATGATGTGACCACCGTTCGTGCCTCCACGCCGATGTATCTCTTAGCGCGTGTCATAAAGAGCATGGGAATTAAGATGGTGTTAAGTGGTGAAGGAGCGGACGAAGTGTTCGGGGGTTATCTCTATTTTCACAAAGCCCCAGATGCAAAGGCATTCCACGAAGAAACTGTACGCAAACTTTCGAAACTCTACCTCTACGATTGTCTCCGGGCAAACAAGAGCCTGGCAGCATGGGGCGTCGAAGGGCGCGTGCCGTTCCTCGACAAAGAGTTTCTTGACGTGGCCATGCGGCTCAATCCCACCGCCAAGATGTGTCCGGACAAAACCATCGAGAAAAAGATCCTTCGTGAAGCCTTCGACGGTTTGTTCTCACCCGAAATACTCTGGCGGCAGAAGGAACAATTCTCTGATGGTGTGGGTTATAGTTGGATCGATACGCTTAAACGCATCACTTCCGAAGCTGTATCTGACGAGGAAATGGCGCATGCTTCCGAACGTTTCCCGATAAATCCTCCTATGAACAAAGAGGAATACTTCTACCGTTCCATCTTCGAATCGCATTTTCCAAGTGAGAGTGCTGCGCGGACCGTTCCGTCCGTTCCCAGTGTAGCCTGCTCTACCGCAGAGGCTTTAGCCTGGGATGCGGCTTTCCAAAATATGAACGACCCCAGCGGACGTGCCGTAAAAGGCGTGCACGAAGCGTCTTATTGATAACCGAATAGAAATCGAGTAGGTCGGGAAACGAAAGTTTTCTGACCTACTTTCGTTTCCTATCCTCTCACATCGCCATACGTGCCGTTCGGCATACAGCGGTTTAATTTGTTTTCAAAGTGTGTCTAATCGTATAATAATCCAAGCTTCTGCGAATCAGGACCTCTTTGGATATGGCTCGTGCAACGCACATCCGCCGCACTACCCATTCGTAACGGAATGCGATCCAGATTGTAGTAGATAACGTATCGCTTATCCTGCTTCTCCATGATGGTCACCTCGCTCTCGTTTAAGATGTGCGATTTGAAAATGGAGCGCATATTGGCGTCTATCGTCTGGATGAACACTCCGAACAGGTGGGCAAGCTCGTGCTTAGTGAGCCATACGTTGCCGTTTTTTGTCTTGCCTTCGTATTTGGCAAGTATTTCCAACGGGATAGGCAGCAAGGGAATAAGCGATTCCACTCCGGTCTTTCCTCTGTCCTTCATAATCCACTTCTTGCCGTCCACCCCGATTTGGATGTCTTCGGCGGTCAGCGTATAGATAAATGTTATATTCGCTTTTAAGGAACTCTATCATCCGTTGCTTGGTCAGCTCATAACGCGAGTAGGTCTTTTGCGTGGCGGTCTTGCCAACCTTTTTGGCATACTGTTCATTGTGTTGGGTGAAGTAGCTTATCAGCGTCTTGTCCTTTTCTTCCAACCCCAAAAAGGCATTGCGGATTTTTTCGGGCAGGGCATAGCCATCGGTATTCATCATGCGTGTGTAGTGCATGGTGATAGCCGCCCGGATTTCATCGAG
>CALUZR010000031.1 GCA_944325335.1 uncultured Parabacteroides sp.
ATTGTGGACGAAAAATTCTTCCTCTACAGGCTTTCTATGATTTATGCCTACCCACATTGATTTTCCGCTGACCCCAAATACGCCTATTTTATCGAGAAAGGGATGACGCGTTCTTTCTGGTTGGTCGACGGGCAGGAGATTACGACCTCCTTCGCGTGGGAAGGAAGCATTGTCTTTAGCATGGACGAGTTGTATTACGGGAAAGTAAGCGAGGAGTTTGTGGAGACGCTGGAGGAAGTAGAAGCATACCGGATCGCCCTCACCGATTTGAGGCATCTCTTTGAAACGGACTTGGAATGGTGCAATTGGGGAAGGATTATCCACCAAAACGAATACCGCCGCCTGCATCAAAGCCATAAAGAGCGGCTTACGCTTCCGGCCAGAGAACGATACGAGGCGTTCAAACAGCAATTCCCGGAAGTTTGCCAACGGGTGAATTTGGGTTATATCGCTTCTTATTTAGGCATTACATTGCCCACATTGAGCCGCTTGAGGGCGGAATAGAAGGGGAAAAACACAGAGACACGGAAACACGGAGCTTTTAATTGTTAATTATTAACTTTTAATTGTTCTGTGTTTCTGTGTCTCTGTGTTCAAAATACTTACGCCAACAGACGCTTTACGGCTTCTGAAATGGCACGGCCTTCAGCGCGTCCGGCCAAGGCTTTGGACGCAACGCCCATGACTTTGCCCATTTCCTTCGCACTTGTAGCGCCCACTTCGGCAATGATCTTCTTCAATTCGGCTTCCAATTCTTCGGCCGTCATCTGTTTCGGAAGATATTTTTCCAAGACAGCTACTTGAGCCAATTCGCCTTCGGCCAAATCCGCGCGTCCTTGTTCTGTGTAAATGGCTGCCGAATCCTTGCCCTGCTTTACCAATTTCTGTAAAAGCTTCAACGCGTCGGCGTCGCTCAATGTATCGTTTGCACCCGGAGCTGTTTTTGCTTCCAGAAATACTTTCTTAACGTTTCTCAAAGTTTCGAGGGCGACTTTATCTTTCGCCTTCATTGCGTTTTTAATGTCTTCGCTGACCTTTTCAAATAAATCCATGATGTTATTTCGTTATTTAAAACTGAATTGTCAATTTATTAGAAGCATTATCTTCTTGTTTGCTTTTCGAAGCGCTGCGCGAAGGTTGCGAATTGGAAAATCTTCCGCGCATATAAGTCGGAGTCTCTTCCAAGAGCGCAATGGCGTTGTCGTCATCCAATTGCTCCATTGTGAGGATGGTTACTTCTGCACGCGGACGGATGTCAATCTCTTCGCCATAAGCCTGGTAAATCCAAGCATTCTCTTCCTCTTCTTTCTGCTTGCGTATGCGTTCTTCTTCTTCGGCTTGCCTTTTGTCCATTTCTGCTTCCATGCCCCGTTCTTCAGCCAGGATGTCGTCTACACCAAAACCGGTAGCCAAAATGGTGATCTTGATTTGTTGCCCCAATGTATTATCGTAGCCAAATCCCCATTTTACCTCATATTCTGTCTTGAAGTGTGCCATGAAGTCGTGGATGTCTTGCATTTCGTCCATGCCTAATTCAGCTTCTTCACTAAAGTAAATGACAAACAACAGACGTTTGGCATTAAAGATATTGTCGTTATCGTTCAGCAACGAATTGTGCAATGCCCGGTCGATGGCATGTTGCAAGCGTTTTTCACCTTCTCCGTAACCGATACTCATTAACGCCACGCCGCTATTGCGCATGGTCGTATCCACATCGGCGAAGTCCACATTCTGTACCAATTCGATGGTAATGATTTCCGCGATACTCTTGGCGGCAATGGTCAATGTCTCATCGGCTTTCTTGTAGGCTTTCGGGACACTTAAACGCTCCTCGGCCGATAACTTACGTAAACGTTCATTATTGATAACCAGCAAGGCATCTACATTCTTAGCCATTTCGCGCACGCCTTTCAATGCCTTTACGATCTTCGGACGGCCTTCGAAAAGGAAAGGAATCGTCACGATGCCTACGGTCAAGATGCCCATTTCTTTCGATATCTTCGCTACAATCGGACCGGCGCCGGTTCCAGTTCCTCCGCCCATTCCAGCCGTAATGAAAGTCATTTGCGTGCCATCGCTCAGCATGGCTTTGATTTCTTCCGTACTTTCTTCTGCCGCCTCGCGACCTTTCTCCGGACGATTTCCCGAACCACGGCCATGCGTCGTATTCCGTCCTAACAACAACTTAGCCGGAACCGCCGAGCCGTTCAATGCTTGCATATCCGTATTACACAATACGAACGAAACGTCGTGTATGCCCTCTTTATACATATTGGAAACGGCATTACCACCACCGCCACCAACGCCTATTACCTTTATAATCGTTTCTGGCTTAGCCGAAACATTAATATCTAATAATTTATCATCCATAATTTTACCCTTTCGTCTTTATTTAGAAATCGCCATCGAAGAGACCTTTGGCTGCATCATCTACTTTACCTTTTAAATTCCGTCCCCAGTTTCCCCAGAAACTTCCTTTTTTCTTTTCGCCATTGTTGGTTGGAGGATTCGGATCTACTTTTCCTTGTTGCGTCGTTGTCTGCGTTTCCTCTTCCTTCGGCTTCTCCGGTTCTACGGGAGGAGTCGGAGGTGTAGGACGCTTCGGTTCTACCACTTTCGGCTTCATGGCGCAATTCTCTTTGCCTTGAAGCAACAAGGCCGTAGCCGTTGTATATTCTTGATTATTCGCTATCATCTCGGCCGCATTATCAATTAAGCCTTTGCGGATAAGCGGGAAATAAACTTCTGTGCCGAAACGTTGCTTTACGGCTTCCCGCAAATCTCCCAGATTCGAGCCGCATCCAGCAATAAATATCTTGAAATCGGATGTCTTCGTAATGCCTGCATCCGCCAAACGGGCAAAAGCATTTTCTACAATCTCGCGCGAACGGGCTTCTACGATTTCATTCAAATCATAGAGCGACATCTCTTGCATCCGGAAATCGTCGAGTTTGCGGATTTCAATCTTTTCCTGTTTCTTATCGCGCGTCAGAGGCAATGCACGGCCGTAAGTCCGCTTCAACCGTTCGGCTTCCATTTCCGATACTTTAAGCGACATGATATCGCGCGTAATTAAATCCGCCCCTAAAGGAACTATTGACAAGTTCCACAACCGGCCGTTCCGGAAGATGGAGACCGACGTCACGCCTGCTCCGAAATCAATCACAATCGCTGCTTTCTTATCTTCGGGCGAAAGGATTAAATCGGCTAAAGCCAAAGGTGAAACAATGATACCTGCCAATTGTACTTTAATCCGCTCCGCTACATTCTGCAAAGAGATGCGGATAGCAGGTTGTCCAACCACCAACTTATAACGCGCATCGATTCGTGAACATGCAATGCCCAGCGGTTCTTTTTCCTCTTTACCATCTATTATATAGGTAGGCGAAGAGATATCCAACACGTCCATGGCCGATTGGTAGTTCCGGCACTCTTCATCCAATTGGCGAAGTACGGCTTCGGTGACTTCTCCGTCCATGCCCAATACTTTCGACACGGTGTGGTCTATTGTCCGCATGGACTTACAACTCACACCCATATAGAGTTTGCCAATCTGATTTCCGTTTAGCTTGTTTTCCAACTTACGCACCAGCCGTTTAATCTTGTTGGCAGTCTCTTCTACATTATATATACATCCGCGACGGATGCATCCTTCCGATTTCTCCGTCTCGTAACCCATAATGGAAAGGACGTTGTTCTCTTTCCGCGTCCCGGCCATTCCGACGATATGGGAAGTTCCCAAATCGATTACTGCAATAAAGTCCGTATATGTCATCATCGTATCCTATCTTTTCGTACAAACAACCTGGTTCCTATATTTTAAATTAATCACACTATATTTATCCCAGCCCACTTTGGGAATCGCTTGCTCGTAGAAGAGCTTCAAATGGTCGAGCTTTTCCCGGTAATGTTCCATCGAACCTAATACAATCCGATGGTTCCCTACGCGTGGAATCAACACGACTTCCTCGTCTGCATCTACGTAGACTTGCTCGATTTGATTGTTCCAGAAGTCATTATCCTGCAAGAACAAGGCAAAATCGTACAAATCTTTTTGGGCAAACTCCTTTCCCACGTTTCCACTGGCCACCAATACATGCGCCACATAATGCCGGCTCAATGGCATCACACTGCCCGCATTATCGATGTAATAATTGCCCGTTGGGCTATTCACGCGCAAGATAGGCATTTTTTGTTCAATCTCCAACTTTATGAGGCAAGAAGGTGTTTTATATACCTCAACTTGCGCAATCATGTTGTTTTTGAGCAATACTTCTTCTATCTTGTCGGTATTGATTTCGTCCATCGGGTGCTTCACCGGATATACTTTGGCCTTCTTCAAAAGATACACCAAATCGCCTTCCGTCACGAAGTGTTTGTCCAAACTATCGCGCACCACAATCTGCAATCCTTGGCACACCTCCTTGTTCGTCGTATGCCCGAAGAAAATACTGGCCACTACGACATAACACGAAAGCAACGTGGCGATTATTATGGATAATATGCGAATCACTTCTCGTCCCATATTTGTTTAACAGGCTCTACTAACCGGTCGATATTCCCGGCTCCTAACATCAGGATAACTTCCATCGAATCTTTTTCCTGGCGTACGATATCTACCAAATCTTCCCGATGCACCATGCGTTTGTTCGGAATGGTCACCTGGTCGAATATCAACTGGGATGTCACGCCCGGAATCGGCTCTTCACGTGCTGGGTAAATATCCAGCAGGATAAGCTCGTCGAGCAACGAAAGGCTGGCCGCGAAATCGGCTGCAAAATCCCGCGTACGGGTATACAGATGCGGTTGGAAAATACCAGTTATCTTTTTCCCTTTGTATAATTCCTTTACCGAAAGGATGCTGGCTTTCAGTTCGGCCGGATGATGCGCATAGTCGTCTATCAAGGCAATATCATCGCGCTTCAGGTGGAAATCGAAGCGGCGCACGGGTCCGGCAAAGGTCTCCATCCCGCGCTTGATTTCTTCCTCCGTCACGCCATTGAGCCAAGCCAACGCCATGGCGGCCACACCGTTTTCGATGTTCACCTCGACGGGCACGCCCAGCTTCACGTCAGGAATACAAACATCGGGCGCCACGAAGTCGAACACAATATCGCCATTCCCGATGCGGACATGCTTCGCATAGAAATCCGCCTCTTCGGTGGCCGAATAGGTATACAGCTTGGCACCCGCTTGCAAACGGGGACGGATAGGCAATCCTTTCTTCAGAATCAAACATCCATCTGGACGAATGAGCGACGTAAAGTGCTCGAAGCTATCCCGATAAGCTTCTACCGTCCCGTAGATATCCAGATGGTCGGCATCCACCGCGGTAATTACCGCCATGTACGGTTGTAAATGATGGAAAGAACGGTCGTATTCGTCCGCTTCTATAACGGTTAAATCGCTCTTCGACGAGAGCATCAAATTGCTATCATAATTCTTCAGGATTCCGCCTAAGAATGCATTGCAATCGACATGCGATTGTTTCAACAGGTGGGCCGTCATCGATGAGGTGGTCGTCTTCCCATGCGTCCCGGCCACACACAAGCCACGCGCCCCGCGTGTAATCTTGCCCAAGACCTCGGCTCGTTTCAACACTTCGAAACCGCCTGCCCGGAAATAGCGCAACTCTGCATGGTTTTCCGGAATGGCCGGCGTATATACTACCAACGTATGCGCGGCGTCCTGGCAATCAGCCGGAATCAGCTCCACATCCTCCTCGTAATGGATGCGGGCGCCTTCGCGGATTAATTCTTCCGTAAGCGAAGAGGGCGTACGGTCATAGCCCGCCACCGCCTTTCCTTTCGCCAGAAAATAGCGAATCAGCGCACTCATGCCTATGCCTCCTGCGCCTACAAAATAGACCGATGTTATCTTTTGTATCTCCATTGTTTTCTTGAAACATAACAAACGGTTCAAAAGTACAAAATATTTATGAAATAGGATGCACGAATGGACAATTGAAAATCTTTTTATGCTTCTTCTGCCCGAATAATCCGTAGAATCTCGTCTACGATGCGTTCCGCGCTATCCACATGGGCCATTTTCCCGATGTGTTCGGAGAGAACAGCCAAGCGGTCGTCTTGATGTACCAACTCCAAGGCTGTATCCACCAAATGCGCGGGCGCTTCCCGGTCGGGGACCATCACGGCTGCTCCTTGGTCGACCAATGCCATGGCATTTTTCGTCTGATGGTCTTCTGCCACATTGGGCGAAGGCACCAATACCACCGGTTTCCGGAGGATGCATAATTCAGATATCGAACTGGCTCCCGCACGCGAAATCACCAAATCGGCCGCGGCGTAGGCATAATCCATCCGAGCGATAAAATCAGAGCACCATACCGGCATCCCGCGATACGCCTTCAGGTGCCGCGTCGCCTCCTCGTGGTAATAGCGTCCGGTTTGCCAAATCAGCTGGACATCTGAGCGAAAGAACTGGTCTAATCCGCCCTGTATGCTCTGGTTGATCGTCCGCGCGCCGAGGCTTCCGCCCACCACGAGCACCGTCCGCTTCTGCGGGTCGAGGCCAAAGAAACGGGCCGCCTCCTCGCGCTTTCCCAGGGCCGATTCCAAGTCTTTGCGCACGGGGTTGCCCGTCACGACCAGTTTCTCTTTCGGAAAGAAACGCTCCATGCCTTCGTAGGCCACGCAGATACGGTTCGCTCTTTTGGCCAGCAATTTATTCGTCACGCCGGCATAGGAGTTTTGCTCCTGGATCAACGTCGGGACACCCAGCGAGGAAGCCATCCAAAGCGTCGGCCCGCTGGCATATCCGCCTACGCCTACGGCAATATCCGGTCGGAAATCGCGCACCGTTTTCTTCGCCAGCCGCAAGCTCTTGAGGAGACAATTCACCACTTGGACATTATTCAAAAGATGCGCCCGGTCAAACCCTTTTACGGGCAGGCCCACAATCGGATAGCCCGCCGCCGGGACTTTATCCATCTCCATGCGGTCTTTCGCCCCCACGAACAGGATGTCCACATCCGGAATCCGCGCTTTCAGGGCGTTTGCGATCGAAATAGCTGGGAAGATATGGCCGCCCGTCCCGCCTCCGCTGATAATTACCTTGTATTGTTTCATTTTTATATTCCTTTCTTTTTCTAATTATACGCCTTTCCAAAGCCCACCTTCCGAAAAGCTGCAAAGCCTCAGATTTTTCAAAAATCGCGTCTCGCAGCTTGCAAAGCCCCGGATTTTTCAAATATTGCGTCTCGCAGCTTGCAAAGCCCCGGATTTTTCAAATATTGCGTCTCGCAGCTTGCAAGAGCCTGGATTTTTCAAATATTGCGTCTCGCAGCTTGCAGAGCCCCGGATTTTTCAAAAATCGCGTTTTGCAGCTTGCAGGGCTCAATTTTTCAAAAATCCGACGTTTTGCCATTCGGCTTAGGGGCATTTGTCGGAGATTCCGGTACACTCGCCTCCAAACCGGGCACCCAGTTGTTGATCTCCTCTTGCGACACGCCCACCAAGGCCGTTTCTGCTTCTGGCTGTTCCTCTTCTGGGAAATCATCCGCCTCGTTGCCGATATTTGCCCCGAAACGGCTCACGCTAAGAATAATTCCGATATAGAAACAGCTGATGATGGTCGACGTTCCCCCGCGGCTGATGAGCGGGAGCGGTTGCCCCGTGACGGGAAGCACCCCGACCGCCACCGCCATATTCACCAACGCCTGCGTCACAATCATCAGCCCGCAGCCCAATATCAGGTATTTCGGGAAAAGGCGGTCGCACTTGCGGGCAATCATCGCCACGCGGATCATCAGCACGATGTAGAGGAAGAGCACGAAAAAGCCCCCGATGAGCCCCGTCTCCTCGATGATAATCGCGTAAATAAAATCCGAATAGGCCTGCGGGAGGAAATCGCGCTGCTGCCCGTGGCCGGGAAGTTTGCCGTAGACGCCGCCCTGCGCGATGGCAATCCGGGCGAGGTCTTCCTGGTAATGCTCGTCGTCGAGCTTGAGTGTCTTGCCGTCCGAGACGTCGAGGCGGTCGCTCTTGTTCACGAAGCGTTCGATGCGGTTCTTCCACGTGCCGAAGCGTTCGGGCAGATGCTCGATCACCGTTTGTGGAGAAAAATAAAGCAAACTAAACAAAAGGGCGACCGAACCGATGCATAGCCCCAGCAGGCGGGCGATACGCTTGAAGGCGATTTGTCCGATGAACATCATCATTACCATCACGCCGAAGAGCAGCAATGCCGTCGAGCCGTTGAACGAAAAGATAAGCAAAAACACTGCGCCCACGCCAATTAATATCCACCAGAACATCTGCTTCTCTGTCAATATCTCGCGTCGGCTCAGCACCAAAGCCATATAGCAAATGGCACAGAGCTTGGCGATTTCGGAGGGCTGGAAGTTGAACAACCCGAAGAAACTCATCCAGCGCGGCTCGCCATTGATTTCAATCCCAATGAAAGGCGTCAGCAACAATAAAACAAACGAAATCGGCAAGCCCAACGCCCCCGCCGCCACAAAGAGCTTATACGGGACATTGTGCAACAGCAAAATGAAAATGAAGCCTACCAAAAGGAACGACGCATGGGCCGAAATCGGGTCCCAATAGTTGTCGCTCTTGTAGGCCAATGTGCTGGAGGCGCTAAACACCTCCACGATCGAGACTAAACACAAAAACATGAACACGCCCCAAATGACGCGGTCTCCTTTGAACAAACGGCTTGCCAATCCCATCTTCTGTCCCCTTTCCTTTCGTTAAAGATTACGCACGTAGGCTTTGAACTGGTCGCCCCGGTCCTCGTAGCACTTGAAAAGGTCGAAGCTCGCGCAGCAGGGCGAGAGCAGTACCGTGTCGCCCTTATGTGCCATGCGGTAAGCCTTCGTAACGGCCTCTTCCATCGAGCGGGCGTCTTCGATTTCGGGCACTTTCCCGTCGAAGAAACGGTGCAGCTTCGCATTGTCCACACCGAGGAAGATGAGGGAATGCACCTTCTCTTTTACTAAATCCTCGATCTCCGAATAGTCGTTTCCTTTGTCCGTGCCGCCCAAGATGAGGACGACCGGGGTGCGCATCGATTGCAAGGCGTACCAGCACGAGTTGACGTTCGTCGCCTTCGAGTCGTTGATATAATCCACGCCCCGGACGCGCGCCACTTTCTCCAGCCGATGCTCCACGCCCGAGAAGCTGCGGAGCGCCGCCCGGATCTTTTCGTCTTTCAAATCCATGATTTTAGCGGCAATCGTAGCTGCCAACGAATTATACAAATTATGTTTGCCTGTCAATGCCAACAATTCTTCCTCCATGCTAAAAATCCCATTAGTTGTTTCTACTGTTATTTGATTGTTTTCCACGTAGCCCTTTGTGCCGGCTTCATGCGTTTCGGCAAAAGGATAGAGAGTCGCCGCCGGGTTCCGTTTCTGGATTTCCCGCGCGATGATCGGGTCGTCGTTCCAAAAGATAAACGCGTCGTGCGCCGTCTGGTTCTGCAGGATACGGAACTTCGCGTCCACGTAGTTCTGCATCTCGTAATTATAGCGGTCCAGATGGTCCGGCGTGATGTTCAGCAAGATGGCAATATCCGCCTTGAATTGGTACATATTGTCCAGCTGGAAACTGCTCAACTCGATGACATAGACGGGATGCGGGCTCTCGGCCACCTGGAGCGCGAGGCTGTTCCCCACGTTCCCTGCCAATCCGGCGTCGATGCCTGCCTCGGTCAGGATGTGATGCGTCAAGAGGGTGGTCGTCGTCTTACCGTTGCTACCGGTGATGCAAATCATCTTCGCGTCGGTATAGCGGCCGGCGAACTCGATTTCCGAGATAATCGGCGTCCCTTGCGCTTTCAGTTTGCGGATAATCGGCGCTTTGTCCGGGATACCGGGGCTTTTCACCACCTCGTCGGCATTCAGGATCGCCTCTTCCGTATGCTGTCCCTCTTCCCAACGGATCCCGTGGGAATCCAACATCGCCTTATAGTTAGGTTTAATCGCAGAAGAATCCGAGACGAATACGTCGAATCCCTCTTTCTTTGCCAGGATAGCAGCACCCGTGCCGCTCTCGCCGGCTCCTAAGATAACCATTCTTTTACTCATTTTCGTTTATCGCATCTTTAACGTAACTATCGTAATTACTGCCAATATAATTCCTATTAACCAGAAACGCACCACGATTTTGGACTCGGGCACCACGTTCAGCGGCTTCTGCAGGAGCGCGTCGATACCGGCATTGCCCGGTTTCTGGAAATGGTGATGGAGGGGTGCCATCTTAAACACCCTTCGTCCCACGCCGTATTTCCGCTTCGTGTACTTGAAGTAGGCGGTCTGGATGATGACCGAGAGGTTCTCGACCAGGAAGATACCGCACAAAATTGGAATCAACAGCTCCTTGCGGATAATGATGGCAAACACGGCAATGATGCCGCCGAGCGTCAAACTCCCCGTATCGCCCATGAAGACTTGCGCCGGATAGGCATTGTACCAAAGGAATCCGACCGTCGCCCCGATGAACGCGGCCGCATAGACCACTAGCTCCTCGGCGCCAGGTATGAACATGATGTTCAGGAACGAAGCGAACTCGAAGTGGGACGACATATAGGCTAATATCCCCAGCGCGACCCCGATAATCGCCGACGAGCCCGCCGCCAATCCGTCCAGCCCGTCCGTCAGGTTCGCCCCGTTCGAGACGGCCGTCACCACGAAGATCACCATCAGCACGAATACGCACCAGGCCGCCTCCTGCTTATACTTGCCCGCCCACGAGACGAGGCTCGCATAATCGAAGTTGTTGTTCTTCACGAACGGAATCGTGGTCTTGGTCGATTTCTTCTCGATGGCATGGAATTGCACCGTCTCGATCACATTGTCGCGGCGCACCTCCATATTTTCCTTAATCACCACGTCGGGACTGAGGAACAGGACCAGGCCGACAATCAGTCCCAACCCCACTTGCCCTACGATCTTGAACCGCCCGTGCATCCCTTCCTTGTTCTTTTTGAAGACTTTGATGTAATCGTCGGCAAAACCCAAGGCGCCCAGCCAGACGGTCGTGATGAGCATTAGGAGGAGGTAAATATTGTCGAGCCGGGCACAGAGCAACGTCGGCACCAAAATCGCGATGATGATGATGATACCGCCCATCGTCGGCGTCCCTTTCTTGCTCATCTGTCCCTCCAGACCGAGGTTGCGCACCGTCTCGCCGATTTGCAGGTATTGCAGCCGGTCGATGATGCGCCGCCCGATGGCCGTCGAGATAAACAGCGACAAAATCAACGCCACCCCCGAGCGGAACGAGACGTACTTGAACATCCCCGCGCCCGGCAGGTCCAGTTGGTCTAAATAGTTAAATAAATAATACAGCATTTCTTTTTATTCATCTTTATTCGTTTTATTTCCATTCGTCCGACAATGTCGGAATCCTTCTCCGTCTGGCCGGGAGACTTTCCGACAATGTCGGAATCTTTCTCCGCTTGCCCGGGAGGCTTTCCGACAATGTCGGAATCTTTCTCCGCTTGGCCGGGAAGCTTTCCGACATTGTCGGACGTTTTGTATGTTATTCCTTCAAAGCAAACCATCAGGCGTTTCCTTCCCCAATCAATTCCCGGATGATTTCGCGGTCGTCGAAATGATGCTTCACGCCTTTTACCTCCTGGTAATCTTCGTGTCCCTTTCCGGCTACCAAGACGACATCGCCCCGTTGCGCCAACGTCAGCGCCGTTTTGATGGCCTGCCGACGGTCGGTGATGCAAAGCGTGTGGTCGAGGTCGGCTGCCGAAAGCCCGGCCACCATGTCTTGTATGATCGCCTCCGGCTCCTCGAAGCGGGGATTGTCGGAGGTCAGGATCACCTGGTCGCTCAGGCGGGCTGCCTCTTTCGCCATCATGGGGCGTTTGCCCTTATCGCGGTTTCCGCCGCAGCCCACCACCGTGAGGACGCGCCCGTTACCATCCAGCACCTCGTGGATACCGTTCAATACGTTCGTCAGCGCGTCGGGCGTATGCGCATAATCCACAATGGCAGTAAATCCTTTGGGCGAACGGATCGTCTCGAAACGACCCGACACGGAATGCAACGTACTGAGCACCACCAGCACCTGCTCGGGGTCTTTGCCCAGCGTCACCGCTGCGCCATAGACCGCCAGGAGGTTGTACGCATTAAACCGCCCGACGAACTGCACTGAGACCTCGCGGTTGTTCACCAGCAGTTCCGTCCCATCGAAATGCGACTCCAGGATCTTGCCCTTGAAGTCTGCCACCGTGCGGAGCGAATAGGTCAGTTTCCGCGCCTTCGTATTCTGCAGCATGACTAGTCCGGACTTGTCGTCGGCATTCGTCAGGGCAAACGCCGAAGCAGGCAGGTCGTCGAAGAACTTTTTCTTGGCCCGGAGATAATTCTCGACCGTTTTATGATAATCCAGATGGTCTCGCGTGAGGTTCGTGAAGATACCCCCGTCGAACGAAAGTCCGGCGATGCGCTTCTGGTCGATGGCGTGCGAGCTGACCTCCATAAAGACGTATTCGCAACCCGCCTCTGCCATTTGGGCGATGAGGGCGTGGAGCGTCAACGGGTCCGGCGTCGTATGCTCGGTCGGGACCGGTTTATCGTCTATATAATTGCATACGGTTGAAATCAACCCCGCCTTATGTCCCATCCGGCGAAACATTGTATATAATAAGGTGGCGATGGTCGTCTTCCCGTTCGTACCCGTGACGCCCACCAGTACCAACCGGCGGGAAGGATTCCCGTACCATTCGGAAAGCAACTCGCCCAATGCCTCGGCCGAATCCTTTACGACGATACATGTGGCCTCGCTTGGCATGTCTGAAGGCATTGCTTCGCACACGACGGCTACGGCTCCTTTCTCTACGGCGCTCCGGATATAGGCATGGCCGTCGACCGCCGTTCCCCGTACAGCCACAAACAGATGGCCTGCCTCTACCCGGCGCGAATCAGACTGGATGCCGGAAATCTCCTTATCGGTCGCTCCAGCCACCTCAACCGTCTTCAAAACCTGAATCAAATCCTGTAAATTCATCATTTTATTTCAGTGTGATTAATATGGTTTGTCCTTTTACTACCCGTCGGCCCGGCGGAATGCTCTGGGAAGTCACGCGGCCCGCGCCCGAAAGCGTCACCCGCAAACCGGCATTCTCCAATAAGAATACGGCATCCTTCGCCCCCATGCCATATACCGACGGGACTAATCCGTCTATTATTTTCAGATTGCGCAAACGGATATCAGACGAATCCCGTTCGGCACGTACCCAATGGGTCGATGCGCTATCTGTCCATTGGATATCCAATTCGTCCAACACCTCCTGGATGGCGCGCTTCTCGCCCGCTTTCGTAGCAGGGAGCAACACGGCCGTCGAATCCCGTTCCATATCCTCTACCTTGACACGGATATGGCTGGCGTAAATCTTCTCGGCAATCGCCTTCACCACGCCGCCCGACATCGTACCACCCGAAGGATACCCGATACGCGGCTGGCGGATTACGACGATGCAAGAATACTGCGGATCGTTCGCCGGGAAATATCCTGCGAATGCCACCTGATGCCCCGCTCGGCGATAGACGCCGCCCGACGCAATCTGTGCCGTGCCTGTCTTGCCCGCAATCGGGATGATATCGGAATGCACCGCCTTTCCCGTACCGCTATCCACCACGCCTACCAGCATGTGCTGGATTTTTGCCAGCGTCTCGGTCGAGCAAATGGATTGCTTCAAGACTTCGGGTGAGAACGAGCGTACGGTCTTGCCCCGGTGCTTAATCTCTTTCACAAAATAAGGACGCATCATTCTCCCTCCATTAGCTATAGCATTATAAAAGGCTAAGGTAGAGATAGGAGGGATCTGCGTCTCGTATCCGAAAGACATCCATGGGAGTGTTGTCTTGGACCAATACTGGTTCGGATCGTCCGGCCGACGGATTTTCGCCCGTCCCGCACCTGGAATGTCGATCTTCAAATCTGCATTCATGCCAATACGGTATAAACCTTCCACGAACTTCGTCGGATTGTCCGCATATCCCTTCAGGATGGTTTTCGCCACACCGATATTCGACGAATACCAAATGGCCTGCTCGACGGTTATCTTCCCATAACCGCCCCGGTGCATATTGTGGTCGGTCATGCGGGCGCCTTTATACATATATATACCATTGCCTACGTCGACCGTATCGCCCGGCTGACACACACCATCCTCCAATGCCACCATGATGGAAGCCACCTTGAAGGTAGAACCCGGTTCGGTCTCGTCGGCTACGGCATGGTTCATCGTTTCGGCATAGACGCCTTCCCGCACACGCCCCATATTGGTAATCGCTTTTATCTCGCCCGTGGCTACTTCCATGACGACGGCCGTACCCGAAGCGGCATCGATGCTCTTCAGCATATCCACGAGCGATTTCTCTGTCAAGTCTTGGATATCAATATCGATAGTGGAATAGATATCCATGCCTTCAACGGGTTCCTCTTCGGTTACGTTCGTCCATTGCCCGTTCAAACGACGGATAGCGTTCCATCCCGGTTTGCCCCGGAGGAGCGAATCATATTGGAGCTCCAATCCATTCTTCCCTTTCGTCACGCCCGAGGTGTCGATTTCTCCATACGTATCGCCAATGGTACGCGACGCCAACGAGCCGAATGGCTTTTCACGTTGTACCATTTCCTTGACCACCAACCCCGTCTTGTTCGAATTATTCATCCGGAAGAAGGGAAAGGCTTTCAAATTCTTCAATTCATAATAAGAGATTTTCTTCGAGACGACCGGATAATAACGGCTTCCAATCGCATACCCCCTGCGCAGATGGGCTTTATAACCCGCCGGTGTCCGGTCGTGGAACGTATGCGAAAGGCAGATGGCCAGCGAATCGAGATTCGCGTCGAACACCTTCTTATCAAATCCTCCCGCTTTGAAGTCCATAAAGGTATAATAACGGGGTACGCTGGTGGCCATTAGCTTCCCATCGTGCGAATAGATATTGCCTCGGCTGGGATAGATCCGGCGATCGGGGCGTTCTTGCGTCTTAGCCAATGCCAACCATTTGTCTTTTTCCACAAAAGCCGTCTTGCAAGCCTTGAACACGATCATGCCCGCCAAGCACAACAAGCAGACCACAATAATGGCATAGCGCACCAGAATCCATTTGCCTAAATCCGGACTCTGCTCTTTCTTCTTTGCTTCCTCTTCTGCCATCGCTTATTTCTCCAATTCATACGGAGGAGTTTGCGCCCCTTCCAAGTCAATACCTTGTTCTTCTATCAACGACTCTATCTGGGATTGTCGGCTATGCCCTGTCAGTTCAGAGGAGATAGACAACGCTTCGAAGCGCACGTCTTGCAATTCCTTTTGCAAGTGGTCTATCTTGCTCAGTTTCTGCATACAGCTATATCGGTTTCCAATAAAGAAGATGATCAACACGACGATTAGCACAATCATCCGTGTATGGCGCATGATGAAATCCCCATTCAGGATTCCACCTCCCAATATATAGATAAATGAGAAATGTTTTTTCTTCTTTTCCATTGCCTTGCCTTATTCTTTTCGTTCTGCAATCCGTAATTTAGCACTTCGCGAACGGGGGTTTCGCTCGATTTCTTCGTCGGACGGGATAATCACTTTGTTGCTTACCAACCGGAAAGGCGATTGCACATTGCCATAAAAGTCCTGCTCCGCCTTGCCTTCGAAATTACCCGCCTTCAGGAAATTCTTCACCAATCGGTCTTCCAACGAATGGTAGGTAATCACGACTAATCGTCCGCCCGGCTTCAATACCTTGAGCGTGGCTTGTAGCATCTCTTTCAATGCCTGCATCTCGTCGTTCACTTCGATGCGCAATGCCTGGAATACTTGTGCTAAAAACTTCTTTTCCTTATCTTTCCCTATGAAAGGTTTCAGTACCTCCAATAAATCTGCAATCTCAGAGAATGGCTTTTCCGTCCGCGCTTTCACGATCGTAGCCGCCAATTTGCGCGCTATCTTTACTTCGCCATACAGACGGAACAAATCCGCCAACGCCTCTTCGTCGTAGGTATTCAGCACGTCCGCCGCCGTTTGCCCCGCCCGGGTGTTCATTCGCATATCCAACGCCCCTTCGAAACGGAAAGAGAAGCCTCGCTCTTTCGCATCAAAATGGTGCGACGAAACGCCCAAGTCGGCCAACAAGCCATCTACCTGCCCAGCCTGGCCATAGTATCGCATGAAATTGTACAAATAACGGAAGTTGCTCCGCACGAACGTAAACCGCGCGTCGGTAGGTATATTCTGCTCCGCATCAGCGTCTTGGTCGAAGCCATACAAATGCCCCCCTTCGCCCAGTTGCTTTAAGATTTCGCGCGAATGCCCGCCTCCGCCAAAGGTGACATCCACGTAAATGCCTTGCGGTTTGATCGCCAACCCTTCCAAACTTTCGGGTAACAACACCGGCACATGATACGCGTATTCTTGTCGTTCCATTTTCATCCTTTCCGTGTTAAAATAGTACTTTAACAAATGCGACTTACTACTTTGATTTGTAAACATCTGCTTATTTCGCGGGTAAAATTACATATTTACCTTTTCTCCTGCCAGAAAAAACGCAAAAAAAGTTATCAACAGGTGGAGAAGAAAGTGTCAATTTGTTTCATTCTCCCTATTTTTCAAGACAGAAGGCAAGAAATCCGCCCATTTTCCTAACTTATCTTTTAGCCAAATAGAGGCAAATAGCGCGAAGGCAAACGTATTTCATACAAAAGATAGGCATAAACGCTTGCATTTACACCGTCTTTTCGGGAAATCACGGCGTAATTGGAAAGGTTTCTCGTTACTTTCCAGTGAAAATATCCCTACTTTCGAAAGCATTTATAAGCATAAACGGACGAAAAGAAACAGAACCCGCGTTGAGAAATGATTCGAACAAGCAATTTTTCTCTTTATTTTCTTCCAGAATGAAGTTTATAGATGAAAGCTTTCTGACGACACAAAGCTATAATCAATAACCTATTACAGAAGAAAAACCGCTTCTCAACCTCCTTATTTCGACGTTTTTGCAAAGCATTTCGCATACGACCCGAAATAAGTGCGTTAAGAAGCGGTTGGTTTGACACTTTGACAAATTGACATCTCAGCTTTCCGGCACATACTTACGCACGATGCGCATAAACTCCTCGCCGGTGATCGTTTCTCTTTCCATAAGGTAAGAAGCCGCCTCGTGCATGATGTCCAAATGGGCGGCAATGAGGTCGTGCGCTTTCTGGTGGGCGGATTTGATCAACAAAAGGACCTCCTTGTCGATATCCGCCGCGGTCTCGGCCGAACAAGCCAACGACGTATCGCCTCCTAAGTAGGCATTGCTCACGGTTTCAAGCCCCATCATGTCATATTTCTCGCTCATGCGAAGCGGGTCACCATGGCTCGTGCCAATTTGGTGGCTTGTTCGATGTCGTTTGAGGCGCCGGTGGTGATGGTGCCGCACAGGATTTCTTCGGCGGCTCGTCCACCGGTCAACGTGACAATCCGGTTTTGCAAGTTCTCCTTGCTCAACAAGGATTGTTCCCCGCTATCTACCTGCATTGTATAGCCTAAAGCGCCCGACGTACGCGGTACAATGGTAATCTTATGTACCGGAGCTGAATGTGTTTGCATAGCAGCCACCAGCGCATGACCCGTTTCATGGAAAGCAACCGTCCGCTTCTCTTCGGGCGAAAGCACCTTGCCTTTGCGCTGAGCACCGGCGATAATCGTCTCTACGCTCTCTTCCAAATCAGAAGTGGTCACTTCGTTTCGCCCCGAACGAACGGCATGCAACGCCGCTTCATTGACGATATTCGCCAAATCTGCCCCTGAAGAACCGACCGTAGCGCGTGCTACGATGTCTAAATCAATTGCTTCATGTTTCACATGCTTCAAATGGACGCCCAAGATTGCCTTCCTGCCTTCCAGATCCGGCAACTCCATTTGGATGCGGCGATCGAAGCGTCCTGGTCGCAATAAAGCCTTGTCCAAGCTATCTTCCTTGTTTAAAAACGGTGCAAATATGCACATTTATGGGGAAAGGAAATTAGTCTAAAAAGGAACAAAGATGAACTTTTTATCTTATTTAAAGATATTGGCCGTTTAAATCGTATCTTACTTCTTTAAACGCATACCGCCGCACTTCCCCATTCCGCAAGCGAAGGAGCAAATGGCCTGTCGGTTCGATGTCTGCAATCTCCGCCTCGAACCGTCCTTTATCATCTTCATACGGATAAAATCCTTGTCCCCGGTAAAGTGATTGGCGGTAAAGCGATGCGATTTCCGCTTCCCGTTCTTGAAGGAGCAAAAGGTAATTGGCATACAGATGCCGGATGAATTCGTCCAATAGCGCATCCAGTGGCTGCTCTTTCCCTGTTATCTGATACAAAGAGACCGGATTCGGCGCATCGCTTCGGAACTCGGCTTGATTTACATTGAGGCCAATGCCCAAAATAGAGGTATCCAATGAAGTTCCCATTAATTCATTTTCAATCAACATACCGCAAATCTTCCGGTCGTGCCAATACACGTCGTTCGGCCATTTTACCGTAATGCCTTCCGTATAGGCGTCTAACGTTTGCTTCACACTGAGCGAAGCGATTTGTGAAATCAAGAATTGGCGATTCGCAGGTAGGCAAGTCGGATAAAGCACTACGCTAAAGGTCAAGTTCTTCCCCGCTTCCGACTCCCACGTATGGCCGATTTGTCCACGCCCGGCCGTCTGGAAATCCGCCCATACGACGCTTCCTTCCGGCAAGCGTTCCTTCCGTAAATAATCCCGCAAATAGGTGTTTGTCGAAGGGGTCTCTTTCAAATGTATAAGTTGTTCCATATTTTATTCCCATTAATATCCCGGTGCATAAAAAGCATCTTCGATGTGTTCGCGGATATGATATCCTTCCGCATCCTTTACCAACGTGATGATATCGAAACGGACCGGTGCATCCAGATTGAACAAACGGACATACGCATCGGCAGCCGCCACAATACGTTGGATTTTCTTCCGGTCGACGGCCATCTCCGGTTCCAGTAAGAAATCCTTCGAGCGCGTCTTAACCTCTACGACCACAAGTTCATCCCCTTGCACCGCCACAATATCCAATTCAAAGTGATGGTAATGCCAATTGGTGTGCCGGATATGATATCCATGCTTCTCCAAATAAGTGCGTGCCATCGCTTCCCCTTCTTTCCCTGTTTCATTTCGTATAGCCATATTCTCAATTAACAAGTAATAAGTAACAATTAAAAACGTCTTGTTTTTGCATACAAAGGTACACTTTTCATAGCACTGCACATCCGATATCGCCCATTATATTTCTTTTTATACCCTACGCGTGGGTCTTTATCAACACCCATGTATGGGTATTCGCCAACACCCTTATATGGGTATTACTCGACACCCTTATATGGGTATTGAAAGAGCCTCATTCTGCCCCTTCTTTCCACTCCATACTGTACCAATTTTGGCACTTCGGCGCGTAGGCCATTTCCAAGAGGCGGGCGTCGGTCAGGGGCTCTTCTTCTGGGAGCGTCGTGCCGGAGAGGTTTTGATGGAAGGCGCCATAGAGGAGTAGGCGGTATTTGCGGTCGTCGCCCAAGAGGTGCCAGGGCGTAGCGAGGTTGGGTAATCGTTGGAGTGCCGCCCGCAAATAGGTGTCGGCCTGTGGATGGTCACACCAACGGGCGATGTATCCAGCGCGGGCATAATCCGAAGGGCTATCTTCGGGAGAGGGCGTCAGCGCATACAATCGTTTGCGTAGTGCCTGGTAAAAAGCGGTATCGCTTTCTGCCCATTGTGTGATTCGTTCGTGTGTTAGCAAGCGGGGCGTATAATGGATGGCTTCCACGGCGTAATCCAACGCCTTTGCCGTATCTTGTTGCGCGTATAGCAGATGGGCATAACTCCAGGTATAGAGGGAATTTCGGGGATAGGTAGTTGCCAAGGGCTGCCATATCGTTTCTGCTTGGGAGAGGTTCCCGTTTAAGAGGGAGAGCTTCCCTTGCAAATAGCGGATTTGGATGTCTTCCGGATGGCGCGTCGCCGCTTCGGCCAACAAACGGGCAGCTTCCGGCCTTGTCTCGTCTTGCTCCATAGCTTCGAGGGCCTGACGGAGCTGATGGGCTGTCGGGTCGAGCCGTTGTTTCCAGGCAGGCACATTCCAAGCCAGCACATAGAGGCTCACCCAAACCGGCAGGAGATAGCGCATCCAGGGTAAAGACACGGTTCCCTTTTCCTCCTCTCCACGAGGCAGGAAGGCAAGCAGTACGAAACTCATCCAAAGCGTAAAGGGTGTACTGAGCCATGTGGCCTGTGTCAAGTCTTTCACGCCTAAGGCCAACAGGGTAACGCCTATGATGCGGCTTGGGGTGTCACCCCTTCGCTTCCAAATGCAAACGATAATTTCTACTGCCAACCCTACATATAATAAAGTACCCACCACGCCCTTCTCTACTAATAATTGCACGATGAGATTCGGGGCAAACGAGGTATAAGGGCGCGTACTGTCTTGGTTCAGGGTCGTGTCGATGGCATACGTAAAGTTATTACTGCCATAGCCTACGAGCGGATGTTCGCAGAAGGCATTCCAAGCGGCTTGCGTGGCGTTGATGCGGCTCTCGGTACTTTGTTGCTGGGAGGTTGTGCGGTTCATCTGCAAGGTGGTTTGCATCTCGGTAGGGCAGAGGAGGTAAGTCAAGAGGCATGCTGCTATCGCCGTGATACCTAACTTCCATTTCTCGCTTCTCGGTTTCCACCAAAGGATTCCGCCCAATAGGTAAACGCCCAATGCGATATAAGCCCCGCGCGAGAAGGATAACAAAATAGCCAAGAGGACACCCTCGAGGAACAACGACGCATGCCGACGCATCAAACTGATCCATCCCAACAATACCAACAGCACTTCCGACCACACGTTCGTAATGTATCCCAACGGGCGGAACAGGAAACGGAACGAATAGGTATCCGGAAAACCCACGCCCAGCACCGAGTTCCGAAAGACGAAGAAACTCCCGATCGAAAGCAACAAGGCAATGCCTATGGGAAGATAACTTGCGCCCCATGGTATTTTGACTCCAGAAGCCAGTAATCTTCGCACCAGGAAATAGGAGGTCAGACAATAAAGGGTATAAAATGCAGTCCGGCTTGCGGGCAAAGGACATGCCGCCCATAGGCACGACACGCCCTCATAGAGGGCAATCAAGCAAAGCCCACAGTCTATGGCATCCAAACGGGAAGGTAATCCCACTCCACCCAACGCACCTGCCATCAGCAGCAGGGCTATCTGATACCGATCTTCAATCTGAAATAAAAGCATAGCCATTACCGCAAGCAGCAGTAAGGCTATGCCCCTGAATATCCCTATCGAATTGGAAAACGTAGGTTGTTTCATTGATTCTTTTTCTTCCAAAGGCTGGCTTCGTAGGCCGTGCGCTCGGCAGGGGTGAACCGTTGTCGGTCGGCTACGTCGAACAGGCGGGCGAAGATGGGCTCATGCAACGCCTCCGGACGTGCTTCCAGCGTGGGTAGGTTACGGAGAGCATACACCCATTTGTCGGCCTTGCTCTCCAGCGCGTCGGTCTCTTTGCGGCACTTCGGCACTTCTACGAAATAATATACCAGTGAATTGTTTAACATGCGTTTGCTGTTCATGTCCATCAATCCGACTTCATGTATAAAGGAATCCGTTGTGTAATCCTCCATCTCGAAGTCCAGCAGATGGATTAGGTAAATCCCATTGATAAAGTTATCGTCTTGGTTGAACCAACGTTCGGAAATGCCCTTGGCTGCGTAATACATCGTCCGGTCTTTGAAAGCGGGATGCGGATAGGCTTGTTGGATTTGCACAATCACCCGGTCTCCTTGGGCGTTCACGCACCACGTATCATAGACCGACACGCCGAAGGTTCGCTCGGTCGGCAAATGGTGCATCTCGCGTACTTCATCTTTGCCGCGCAACAAACTGTTTACAAAATCAAGGGCCAAATCGTTGTTCGCTTCCGTACCAAACAGGCGTTGGATGCCGAATTCGGTCATCGGGTCCATATATCTATCTTTCTCGTTCATCATTGCTCTATTTTACCAGTTTATATTCGTGCAAATGTACGCATTTATTTAAACACAGAGATACGGAGGCTCGGAGTTTTTATGCCAGTTCATAATCCTTCATTACCTCCAATGTATGATCGATGTACTTTCGCGGTGCATCTGAAACAGTTCGCCGGATGTTGTTCAATGCGTTCCGTATCTGCGCAAGTTGTGCAGCCCGGTCAGGTAACCCGTTGTTTACATACCAAGAGAGTTCATAGTGCGATATCTTTCCGCTTTTCAACGGAGCTTTGACATCTTTGAACAAAAGAGACGTTTTATTCAGCTCAATAACGGATTGCTCTGCTGAATGATGTACCAATACACCATAATAATGGATGTTCTCCTCCAAAAGATAGGCATCTATCAAAGCTTGTCCGAAGAACAACTGCTTGGATATATCGCAGGTGATTTGTCCCTGGGCAATAGCACCCTTCAACGGTATCTGTTGCTGAATGGCAATCCGCATGACGCCGGACACTACTTCGGCTATTGCTTTCAAACTTTCAAGCGTTATGTCGTTACTGAACAAGACTATGCTATCAGAGAACTGTGCTAATTGGAGTCCCGTGTTGCCATAATCTCCAATATAATCAGTGATATCGCTATTAAACTTTTCTAACTGCGAAAACAACACACTATGTTCCGTGCGCGCTACACGGTCCTTAAATCCCATAATATCTAAGAAAGCGACAAATCTATGTGCTATTTTATCCTCACGATGTAGCAACAGCGATACATTTTCATTGCTCGACTTTCTAAAACGGTCTGTATTAGTTTCCATAATATTCAGTTGTTGTAGGGCTTACTGTATAGCAATAAACAATGTCGGCCGTATTATTGTCATTCGAGTTGTATCCACGCATACCCAGTTTCAGATAATGATCCTTTACCTCGCAAGCGACCTGCGGATCTGTAGCTGTACGATAAATCCACCACGAATCCTCTGGTACATGGTGCTTTTTAAATATGCCTTTTTCCACATCGTTTGTAACACCCACGTAGAAGTCCGAGTAATACCTTCTCCCACTTTTACCCAAATGTTCATCTATTTCCTTAACGATAGTCTGATAATCTTTTCCCATCTTCTTACATTTTAAAGTTTATACTCCTGCAAATGTACGCATTTATTTAAACACAGAGACACGGAGGCTCGGAGTTTTTGTTTGCAGATTGCTTTATATTTCCTCGGTTCTTACAATAAACGCACAAACTCATCTATATTAATTACATCAACCGCCGGAAATGATATTTCCTTTAGCACATCAAAATGATGATCTTCTGTCACGATATAACGCGCATTGGCTGCGATTGCACAATCTACAAACTTATTATCGTCTTCGTCTGCTTGAATAAGGTGGAAACGAAAATGAGTATCCAACTTCCGCACATTTTCTCGTGAAAGAATAGCATATACAATGGCTTCGGCTACACGCACATTAATATTACGAGCCAATACTTCCAAATACTCTTCTACAATCTCATTCGTAATGCATAAGACGTATCTTCTATCCAAAAATGCTTGCCATGCTTTATGATAAGCACTCTTAGCCGATATGGCCATTATCAATGCATTCGTATCGAGTACAATATGTTGCATAGCCATTTATTTATAAGCCGTCCGTTCATGCAACTGCCGGAAACTTTCGACTTTCTCTTCCGTTAATTCTCCAGTCTCCCATAACCGGTCGATCTCTTCTTGCGCTTTGCGGGCAAAATAATCTGAGATTACTTGCTTGAGGTCGGCCAGCGATTCGGGCGTCCGGACAAACGACATCATCTCCAACAATTGCATCTGGGCTTGATTAAATACCGTAGCTTCCATCTTTCTTCCTATTTATAATTGAACTCCTGCAAATGTACGCATTTATTTAAACACAGAGACACAGAGGCTCGGAGTTTTTCTGTTTAGGCACAAATTACCGTGCAATCCGTGCAATCCGTGTAATCCGTGCCTAATATAAAAGAAATCTGTGGTCATCTGTCGAATCTGTCTCATCTGTGTGCCATCCTTTTCCGTACAATAGGTTCCACCATCTTATATACCAAGTACCCGATAAGGGCGAGGAACACGAGTTGCATCCCGAGGTTTCGCAGCAGGGCGAAGGGCGGGATGATGCGGTTCGAGAGGTAGAGGATCAGCTGGTTCATCTCGTCGGGGAAGGTGCCCACGAAGCGGTAGAGGAACAAGGGGATCACATAGCAGAAGTAGAAGCCCATGAAGAAGTTCACCACCACGGAGTAGACCAACAGCCCGTACCGCTCCAGCGGCCGGATCTGCAGGAGGTAGGGCTTCCGCCCGATGGGTCGCTTCCGCAGCTTCTTCCAAGCGTAGCCCACCAACTCGAGCGACCGTTGCCGCAGGTTGGGCACGCCCAGCAGGTTGTCGATGATCTGCCGCACTTGCTCCGGGGTGTATTTCCCGCCGCGCCGCTCCACGTAGGCCGCGATGGCGGCATCTTCCGTCGCGTGCCGTTGCAGCTCTTCCACTAAGTCCACGATGGGACGGCTCGCCTCGTAGTACTGCCCGCCGCACGAGAGCAGGTACCGCTGCTCCTCCGTCGAAGAGGAGAGGGGCGGGTGGATTTCAATGTCGTTATATTTATTCATACAATTTATAATGTTGTCTCATGGCACACAGATCACACTGATTCAACTGATTTACACGGATTATTTTTATTTATCTGTGGTCATCTGTTTCATCCGTGTCATCTGTGTGCCATTTCTTAAATTTAAATTCATACAATCCGAATGGTTCCCCCATATTCTATCCTCCGCGCCTTCTTCAACAGGCTTCCGCTGGTGAAGTAGGTTTCGATCCGGAGGCTGTACTCGCCTGGCGCGAGGTTTTCCGGCACCACGAAGGTGAGGGTAGAGGGGTTGTTCTCGCCGATCTTCGTCACCTCGGTCTCCCGCCCTTGGGCGTCGGTCAGGACGAGGCGGCCTTTGCCCTCGCCGGTCGCGTCCACGCATTTCACCTTGTTCCCATAAATCCGGGCCAGGTGCGTGCATCCCAGCGTCCCGTCTGTCGCCTCGGTATAGAGGTCTTCCACCCGGCTGATATAGGCGCCGCCCTGTTCTTGCACGGCGACTACTTCGTATTCTATATCGCTATCCAGCAGCGCTTTCAGTTCCTGGGTGGGTACGATGGAGAGGACATATTGGAGCTTGTCTTTCTCTACCGGTTCACCTTCCGGACTGAACGTCCCGCGCACCACAGGCTTGAACCGGAAGTATTCCGTCTGCACCGAGTCTCCCTCCAGGAGCCTTTCCACCAGCTTCTCTTCCATCAGCTTGGCAATAAGGAGTAATATTTCCTCCCTTACCTCCACACGTTCTCGCACCAAAAGGGCAGCCAAGTCTTCCCACCGGTAGGTCTTGTAATCCTGCCGCACAGCAGCTGTATAAGCATGGGCCAGCTGGTTCTTGCGTAGCTCTACTTTCCAGGTGTATTTGTCGTTCTTTCGTTTTAGCATAATCGTATATATTATCTCGCTTTCAAGATCGCACTGTTAATGCTCCTATCTACGCTATTGCTTTCCCGCGATGTCTTCTTACCGAAGTCGAAGGTGTAGGCCAATTTGATGTAGGCGGTCTGCTGGAAAGTACGAGAAGTCAAGGTATTTTTGTAATGATAGGCATTTTGTGTCATTTCATATACTTGTTTACTTTTGTTTGTGAACGGACTTTCCGTCCCTACTTCTGCATGCAAGTTTTTGTAATGATAGGAGATTGACAAGCCATAACTTGCAGGCATCTTAATCTTCACCAAATCCACATTCATCTGCTTTTCCGTACTCTTTCCGTATAAGCTGAAAGCAAAGTCTTTCAAATAATAATCCACTTGCACTTTACCGGAAAAAGAATTGAACTTTTCATGTAAATCTCCCCGACAATTTAGATTCATCCATGAACCATCCAATTTTAGGCGAAGATCATTTGTTATTTTATAAGAAAGAGACAGATACGCATTCCAAATATTGGCATTGTTGTTACAAGAATAGCTCTGTATCAGCTTCTCGTTCTCCTCATAGAATAATGAAGTCGTCACCCCTTTCCCTCGAGTATAATTTACCATGCTTTGCAAGTTGAAACGACCAGTTTGTAATCCGTAAATGATTCCCGTTGCATACAACTTTGCCGGAGTTAAAGAGGGATTTCCTCGTTTCATCGTCAACGAATCAACGTATTGCGTCGTATTATTCATCGTACTGATGCTCGGAAATGTATTACCGACGTTACCTGTCAGTTGCAACTGTTGGTTATTAGCTAAACGATAGATTAAACGGGCACGCAAACGCGGAGAGAATTGTTTAATTCGTTCCGTTCCATGAAGCTTATACTGTAGGCTCGAAAATCCCGGCGCGGCTTTTACTGTAAATTTATTTCCTATTTGGTGGCTGTATTCCACGAAGAAGATCGTTTCCCCCGTCCATAAGTGTTGCCAAGTATTATTGCTTCCGGAGTAATCAGACATACTGATATTGTGGAAGTGGTACAGCTGCCCGTTCAAAGAATTTTGATGTTTGAACCGGATACCATAATTTATATTACCAAATAGGGCATACAAATCTTCATCAGTTCGGGTGAAAGTATTGTAATCATTCTCTTTATAGGAATAAGAATAATCATTGTTAGTATAGGTACCCGTAAATGTTGCCTCAATGAATTGGTCATGCTTGAGTTTAAAATAACCATATAAATTCAAACTGGGCTTCAAACCTCTTTGCGTCTCTCGCTTTTCCGATTCTTGTGTCATAGGGTTAATTCCCAGGTATTCCAGACGATTCAGATTATAATTTTCCGGTTCATTGTCTCGGACAAATGATAATTTCCCGACCAACGTCCGCTTGTCGTTCCGATTTTCTACATTCAATTGCACATATTGATTATTCGTTTTCACATTTCCGTCAAGCGTAGAAGTCAAACGGTTGATGTCTTGTCCCGCAAAGTGAAACAACTCTTCGCCCTCTGTATTCACCCCATCATATTTTTCCATTCCATACCCGCCGAAAAGCGTATAGCTGGTGTTTCCATGCGCCAGTTTAGCTACCAGGTTGTAATTCCCGGCCAAGTAGCCAATCGTCTGATTCCCATCTAAAGAAATATATCCTCCCGCTTTGTATTTTCGTGTAATGTAATTAATTGCCGCCACATCGTTGGCATATTTGCCCGTCGGCACATCATAATATTCAATTCGCTCTACATCCTTCGGTCGCAGACTCTGTATTTCTCTATAATCTACTTTCCTGCCATCTATATAAAGCGTAACATCGCCTCCGAATGTCTTTACTTTTCCCTCTCTACGGTCCACATCGATGCCAGGAAGCATTAAATTGCTCAACAGATCATAACCTGTATTGGCATGTTTCATTTGTTTATTGTCAGGATGAATCAATAAATGGTCCTTCTGGCGAACGATAGAGCTACCCGTCACCGTCACTTCGCCCAGCGTCACGTTATCTTCCTTTAATACGATGGTGGGCAAGGCGTAATCAGCCTCGGGCATCTCGATATTCCGGAATTGGTTGGCATACCCGACGGAGCTCATCGCCAAAATATACGCCCCTTTGTCTACCTTCGGGAAACTGAACACGCCGAGGCTGTCGGTCGTCGTCCCTGCCACAAACGCGGAGTCAGCCTGCAGGAGGCGGACCGCCACATAGGGCACCGCCCGTTGCTGTTCATCCACTATCGTCCCTTTCAGCACCTGCTGTGCAAATCCCGGCATCATGCAGAGGCACAAGCCGGCCGTCATCATCATTTTCTTCATCTTCATCGTCTTTTTTCTGTTATTTTCTATGGAAAATCAAGCAAGAACCGTGCCAAAGCAATTAATTCGCTTATATGCAAAGGCGTAACACGCATTAACTTTCGGGAAAGTGTCAAAAAATTGGACAGTGGTGTCAAATTTTTGGACACTTTTGAGGTACAGGAAACGTCTTCAGAATCTCTGTCCCGACGCGATAGGGCAAGATCCATTCGCAAAACTCCTCGAATGTGAGGTGCTGGTTCCACGGGCGGTTCCAGACGGCAAACGCTTCGTCAATGTTCTGGATCAAGTAATCTGCCGAAAGGGTTTGTGCATCCCAAGCGGGAATCGGCTGTTCCTTCAGGTATTTCGCCTGCTGCCGGAACGTGCCGTATATATAAGGTATATCATATTCTGGCTGTTTAATTTGGTAGACGGAATCGATAAAGTGGTAATATTCATCAATGGCGCGCCCCGTGAGGTATCCCTTATCCGCCATGTTCCCAATCAGGAACTCAGCCGCACGGAGCTTCAGCGAGTCGCCGCTCTCCTCGTAATGCTGGAGTACGCGGAGCAGTTCGCCACGATTGTCTCCCGCCTGCGAGAGCGCCTCCTCGATGCCCGGTGCCGCTGTCTTCATTTGGCAGGATGTCAAGAGGATAGCCAAAAAAATGTAGATGTAGTGTTTCATATATTAAATTACAATTTTTCAAAGGCTGCTTTTGAGCTCCCTCAAATGAGGTCTTTGAGTAGCCTCAAAAGAAGCTTTTGAGCCGCCTCAAACGATGCTTTTGAGGCGGCTCAAAGACTCCTTTTGAAAAAATATTAACTGATTCGGATGGTTATCGGACAAATAATCGTTCTGGCACTCTTCAACGGTATGTTGCCGGAAGTGAAATAGGTTTCAAGCCGCAACTGGTAGTTACCTTCTGCCAAATCATCTGGAATCAAAATCGTTACAAATGAAGGATCGTTTTGGGCAATCTGCACTTCCGTATCCACATCCAACTCGCTCGACAGGTAGGCATGACCCTCTTTGCTTACGCCCGTCGCACCCACGACTTTGATCTTGCTACCATAAATAGCCAATACATGGCCACGGCCCGTAGCTCCATCGCGTGCGCCGGTAATCTGGTCTTCCACCCCCGTAATGGCAGCCCCGCCTTGTTCTTGGAGTCCTGCGACTTTGTATTTCACTTGGTTATTCAAGATATTCCGCAATTCGGGGCGTACCGACATATTAATCGAATATTTCACCTTATTGGCATCCAGTGGTTCCCCTTCCGAATTGAAACTACCTTGTATATTCGGCTCGAACATAAAGTAATCGGTAATGACCGATTCCCCGTTCAGGAGCGTTTCCACGATTTTCTGCTCAATTAGCGAGGCGATGTTCGACAAGGTCTCTTCACGGTATTCCGTACGTTCGCGGGCTACCTGCGAAGCCATATCCACCAATCTTTTCGACTTTTTATCTTTCTGCAACAACAGGATGCGGTCTGTCGTATCCTCCGTCAAAGGATTGTCTACCAATACCGACGGCCATTCAAACTGGTCTTTCTGCTTAACGTCTAACGGCATAGATTTACTTATTTAGAGATTTCACAAAATGCATGGTGATTAACTCATACCCCGTATAGAAGTAAATCTGGTATTCCCCGGCGGGCAATGCGTCAATGGGGATCACTACGGGCGTTTCGGGCGTCATCGGCGTTTCCTTTGTATAATAAGGTACACCATTTGCATCCGTAATCTGGATGGCTACATTTTTGTACGCCTTATTAGAATAGGCGTTTAACACATCGCCCTGAATTGTGATGGTGAAACCTTGCGCCGAACGGTGTTCGGTCGTTTCCCAATTTTCATCGCCCGCAGAACAAGTAGCGATTGCGCCTTGTGCATAGGCATTCGTAAAAGTACCTACGGCAAAAAACAGCATTAAAAGTGCAAATATCCGTTTCATTGTTTTTCGTTTTAAAATTTGTCGCAAATGTAGAGGCATTTTTTGTTACAGTGAATCGGATTTTTTACGCAAAAATACGCAACCTCTTATTAGCAGATAAAGGCAAATAGAGCTAAAACGCTATAAATTAGAAATTAAATCATCAAAATCCTTAGCACCGCCCTTTACCCCGCAAAATTTTTCGTAAAGGCGGGCGCGCAAGGAGGTGATATTTTGAGGCGAATATCCCAATATGTTTTTAAGGGCATTTGGCTTCAATCCGATTTTGACCAGATAGCACAAATGCAATTCGACGGGCGATATGCCCGGATATTTTTCAAGCAAACGGTCGGTAAAGCGGGGCGACGCCTCTTCGATAGCCTTTTCAAGTTCGTCCCATTTCTTTTTTAACGTATCCCGGTTTTGATGCTTCGGCTCGGCAAAGAATTTCGCAATTTCCGAGCTACGCAGCGTGGCCAGCCGCTGTTTCTTCTCGTCGATATTTTGTTGCAAGAGCCAACCATACGTTTCCAGTTCCGTTTCTTTTTGTCGCAACGCCTGCATCCACTCCTGCTGGTTCGTCTCCGCTTGTGCGGCAAAAGCTTTCAGCGTATCGATCTCCTTCTGCTTCTTGGCCAAAGCCTGTTGGTCTTCCGCAATGCACTGCTGGAGCCGGTCGATTTCGGAATCTTTCTCGTGGACGGCTTTTTCCAACCGACACAATCCAGCCACCTGTACCTCTTTTTCACGAATACGTTCTTGAGACCTACGCGCCTGCTCCTCCAACGCCGCTATTTCTGTTCGCAAATCTTGTACCCTTTTCTTATGCGTCTGTTCCGATTGCTCCAATTGCTGTTGTACAGCTGCCAACTGCGCTTGGTTTTCTGCCAACGCTTGCCGATTGTGGTCCCGCTGCAACCGGATCTGCTCGTTTTGTGCTTTCGCAGCCTGTAGCCGCTGGCGATACCGCTGTATGTATTTCCAGCAAACGTACAAAAGTCCTACCAAAAAGCCACTCCCCATAATCAACACACAAATAAACACCCAACTCCGCGCATTCTCCAACTCCAGTTCTTGCTTTTCGATTCGGGCTTGCCGGTAGTCCAAATCCTTTACCGATTCTGCCTGCTCCAACTTTTGGATGCTGTCCGCGCAACATGAAGCCAACCGTTCGTAACGGAAAGCAGAACGAGTATCCCGCACCGAATCCAAATCAGCCAATGCCTGGTAAATCATCTTTTGCAAATAAATATTATTATTGTATTCCGCTTCTAATGCCTGCAGATAATAAGGATAAGCCGAATCCGGTTGCTGCCTATACCTATATATATCGGCTATATTTTTAAGCGTAATGCCATTGTTTCGTTTGCTCGCTTCCGGCAATCGAGCCAAGAGGCGTTCTGAATCACCAAAACGCCGGTACCGGACATACATCGCCGCCAATTCCCGCCACGACGAATACCCCATCGCCGAATTGCCCGCCGAAAAAGCTATCTGCGCCGCATCGCGATAGTAAATCGCCATGCTATCCAAACTTCCCATCTTCTCGTAGAGCCGCGCCCGGTTGCGCAAGGCATAGGCAACGCCTATCGAGTCGTTATGTATTTTATAGTTCTGATATGAATTATTAACCATCTCCAACGCCTCCGGAAACGCGTTTTGATAGGAATAAAGGTAGAAAAGCTGCTCGTAGATGCGCCCCAGGAGGTCGTGCCGCTGGCCCTTCGGATCCGCCTCCAACGCCTTCCGGAACGCCTTCGCCGCCTCCTGCGAATCGCCCAAATCGCGGTAGACGCGCCCCAACAGATAGTACGCCCACTGCAGCTTCTCCGGGTCCCGCCCCTGGTAATACGCCACCACCCGAAGCATCACCGAATCCGACACGTGCCGCACCCGGTCCTTATCCTCTGCGCTCGTTTTCAACAGATTATAATATGCCCAACAACCCTCGCTCCGCAGCCGCCCCACGTCTATTTTCGACAACAACGTCCTCGCCGAATCGGGGCGCGACTCGACATACGGCTCAATCCCGGCCAGCTCCTCCACGCAAGGCTGGCGGAAGGAACAGGCGGCAAGCGCAAACACTCCAATCAGATATATCACAATACGCATCATGCTCACTATGCAATTGAGGTGCAAAGGTAGGAAAAAATGTGGGGGAGGGAGGGGGAAGGATAAAAATTAATTTGTAGATTTGCAGGCGGATATGATACATCGAATGACTTATTAAAAAGAAATAATATGAATGATAATATATACATAAAATCGGTCCATCTTACTAATTTTCGCAACTACAAGGATATTACCTTGAAATTGGGATCAAAGGCTACCGTAGTCATTGGCAAAAATGGGACAGGTAAAACCAATATGATAACTGCCATTAAACAATCTTTGAGTTTTATCTTTTCGAAAAAGAGAGATGCTCCCCAGTACGACTTTGTCGCAAGCAGCGACCAGAGAGTAAAGAGTTTTTCTGCCATCGACCCACGTTATGAAGACGGAGACTATAAGTTCCCTGTAGCAATAGAGGTTGATATGAACCTCTATGATGATGAAAAACTGCTTAGTTGGGAATTGCGAAAAGAAACGGCGAATAAAGGAATTAATGAATCGTATGTGAACGCATGTGTGAGATTTTGGAAAAAAGTCTTTGACACGAAAAAAATACCAGTATTCGCTTTCTTTTCGGATTCTTATCCTCATGTGCAATCCACTATGGGCAAAAACATGCAAGACAAATTGGATTCAGGAAATCCTTTGCCGCAAAATACGGCTTATTACAAATGGGACGACGAACGTAACTGTACTGACCTTTGGAAGCAATATTATGTCATGAACTGGAAAAACACACGCTTTGGTAATGACAAAGGGCAAAAAGAATATTGTGATGCCATAGAGCAAGCCATGGTAGCATTTACTAAGCCAATCAGCAACAATCAGAACAATCCAGAGTTTACCCTCAGCGGACTGGATGTAGAAGCCAGAGGCAAGGAGGACGTATTAGTGGTGAAATACCATGATGGAAGAAGGGTCCCATTCGATATGCTGCCGCAAGGATACAAACGAATCTTGTCTATCGTGTTTGATATTGCGCACAGAGGCTATATTCTTCAAAAAAGTTGCAATCCTTACGCTATCGTGTTTATAGATGAAGTGGAATTGCATCTTCACCCTTCACTGGCTCAAGAGGTCGTTCAACGCCTTAAACGTTCTTTTACGAATGCCCAATTTGTAATCTCCACCCATTCCCCATTGGTAATAGCGGATTACAAGCAGGATGAAGACAATCTCCTTTACAGCATAGTTGTAAGTGAAAACGGCCCTGAGTACCAAAAAGTAAAAGACATGTATGGAATGGATTACATTTCGGTATTACACAGTGTAATGGAAACGCCTGAACGCGATTCTTATCTTCAAAATTTAGCGGGTGCTTATAGGTATTGGAAGCAATTGAATGACCAAAAGCGAATGAACCAATTAGAGGTTACAATAAAACAGCTGGTGGGGGAAAATAGTGAATTCTTTAAATCATTGGTGGGATAATGGAAACTATTGTCAAAAACAAGCACGCAGAAGCCCACGCCCTTATAGATGGCTTTTTGCAACGTCATAAAGACAGGCATGGAATCTATCTAAATGATTTATATAAATACTTGGGAGCCGATTTCGTCTATGGACAGACTAAAACGCGCAAGGCTTTAGTTGGAATCCTTTTAGAGGAACAACACGGACGTTGCTGCTATTGCATGAGGCGAATAGAAGGATTACCTTCGGAAGAAATGTCGATAGAGCATGTCATTGTTAACCACCCAATAGATGCAAATGATTACAATCAATATTTAGGAAGAAATTCACAATTGGATTCGTCTGACATAATTTCTTCTTCTGATTTTATTGCAAGGCAAGTTCCGCCTCCACCTTACCCTCATGCTGTAGCTTATGAAAACATGCTAATGTCGTGTGCCGGCCATTGCCATATAGGATTAAAAACATCGTTCACGTGCAACAATCATCGCGGGCATCGTTTCATTGATCCTTTGCCTTTAATGGCGAATATTAATCGCGAAGTAAAGTATCAAAAGAACGGTTTTGTCTATTGGATTAATGAAACAAACACAGCGAACCCTACCGTTGAGGTTTTAGGGCTCAATTATGAAGTTCTTAAATTGATCAGGCGAATATGGTATAAATTATCATCCAAGGGACTGAAAGTTGACGATTGTGATCGTCAGAAGTTAATATATGAAGTATTGGGTGACTTATTAGATGAAAATGAGGACGATGCTGTAATACAGACGTTGTTTCTTTTTGCCAATAATGCGTGGTATTGGAAATTGCTACAACAATTCGACTATTTTAATGATTCATCAAAATTTGAATGAATAAAGGATTTCGTTACACTATCTTTTTGATATATTGGCACAAGATAGAAAAATGTGGGCAGAGATAGCCTGTTCGAATGACATCGTATTTCAATAAGCCTATAATCGTCTCCATTTATGCTTATAACCATTTCCATTTACAGGCATAACCGTCGGCAATGACCGTTATGTCTCTTGCCCAACTCAAAGAAAAACGGTATCTTCGCGGCATCAAAGATAAAAGGTAATATGAAAGACTTTGCTATGAAAAGAAAATCCATCAAGGATTGGGGCGATGATGAACGTCCACGCGAACGGGCACTCCGGCACGGAATTGCTTCCCTCAGTAATGCGGAATTGTTGGCTATCCTGATAGGTTCGGGCAACAACGACGAATCGGCGGTCGAGTTGGCTCAACGCATTTTGGCTTCTGTCCAACAGAACTTACATGAGTTGAGCCGGCTTACTTTACCGGACTTGATGCGGAACTTCAAAGGAATTGGGCAGGCAAAAGGATTGACCATCTTGGCTGCCATTGAGCTGGGACGGAGACGCATGGCGATGGAATTACCCCAGCATACTCCTATCGTTACCAGTAAGGATGTGTTTACGGCATTCTTCCCTTTGGTGGGCGATTTGCCTTACGAGGAGTTTTGGATAGCGGCATTGAATCGCTCCAATAAGATTATCCATAAACAGAAGATAAGTCAGGGAGGCGTATCGGAAACCGTTGTCGATGTAAAGGTTATCTTAAAGATTGCATTAGAGCAGTTGGCTTCCGGCCTCCTGCTCTGTCATAACCATCCGTCGGGGAGTACGTCTCCCAGCTCTGCTGATGATAAAATCACATGGGACATCTACCGTGCCGCCCATTGCTGCGGCATCCGGGTGCTCGACCACATCATTATCTCCGGCACACGCTTCTATAGCTACTCCGACGAAGGCAGGTTGGAAGGTCCTATTTAAAGGGCAACCGTGGGAAGAGTTTACGGAAACGTACCAAATAGTGGGAGATATTGTTCCCGGCAATAATCAGCGTGACGGCCAGCAGAATCAAGACGATGCCGGTGCAAAGGCGGGGCGTCAGCGCTTCGCCGAACACCAGCACGCCGAAGAAGATAGCCGTCAAGGGTTCCAATGCGCCCAAGATGGCGGTCGGCGTCGGTCCGATATATTGGATGGCTTGCGTGGTGCATAAGAATGAAATGACTGTGGGGAAAAGGGCTAAGGCAATTAAGTTTCCCCACAAGTACCACGTATCGGTAACGCATAAATCCCGGCCGAAATCTACGCGGACTAAGAAGAGCGTGAAGCCAAAGAGCAATACATAAAACGTCAGCGCCACCGTCGGGACTACCTTCAGCAACGGACGATTGACGCCCACAATATAGATCGCATACGAAAGGGCAGAGGCCATGGCCAGTCCGATACCTACAAGGCTCAGCGTTTCGCCTCCATCGCCTTGGTATAACAGCCCTATGCCGGAAAGCGCCAGGAAAATGCAGGCAATGGTGAGCTTCGTCAGTTTTTCCCGGAAGAAAAGGGCCATAATCACGGCTACCATAATCGGATAGACAAACAAAAGGGTCGAAGCGATACCCGCATCCATGTAGTTATAGCTCAAAAACAGCGTCAGCGAGGAGAGCGCCATCAACATGCCCATCAATGCCAGCGGCAAGACCTCTTTCGGGCGGACTTTAAAACTGCGGCCGCGTGCTTTAATCATCAACGCCATAATGGGAATGGCCAATGCATAGCGGAAGAAAAGCACCGAGTCGGGATTCATGCCGTCTTTATAAAGCGGCAATGCAAAAAGGGGATTCATGCCATACGTCGCGGCGGCAATCGTCCCCAGTAGATATCCTTTTGCTTTTACGTTCATATCTTATTCTTCTACTTCAAATTGTTCCAAGAAAAGGGATTCGCCGTCCCAGACAATGTACGAGAAGTGTTGCATCCAGTCTCCGGCTATCAACAAACGGCTTGTGCGGCTCAGCATTAAGTCGAGCATGATATGCCGGTGCCCGAAAATAAAGAAGTGGATATCGGGATGCGCCTGCAAATAGGTCTTGGCAAATCGAACCAAGTATTCGGCACTCTCGCCTTGGTACGAGACCTCCTCTTGTTTCTTCAATCCCTGCTTCCGGCTGCTAAGGGACCAACCGAGGGCGAAACCGAACGTCCACCGCGGGTGGATGGCGCTATACAAAATTTGGCAGACACGGTTCCGGAAGAGCCAGCGCATCAGGCGGAACGCCCGGCTGCGGTCGTCTACCTCGTCTCCATGAGCCAGGAAGAAACGTTTGCCCAGCAAGTCGACGGTCAAGGGCTCGCGGTGGATGATGGCGCCTACCTCTTGGGGCAGGTAATCGAACATCCAGATATCGTGGTTGCCGATGAAGAAGTGGATTTCCACACCCGCGTCGGAGAGTTCTGCCACTTTCCCTAAGAAACGGGTAAATCCCTTCGGCACGACGTATTTGTATTCGTACCAATAATCAAACATGTCGCCGAGGAACCAGATGGACTGGGCGTCGTCCTGGATGCTGTCCAGCCAACGGACCAACCGTCGTTCGGCCGCCCGTCCGTCTTGGAGGAAACGCGCGCCCAGGTGGGCATCGGAGGCAAAATAGATTTTCGTGCGGGGCTTCATCCTTTACAAGAATCCTAATTCCAGTTTGGCCTCTTCCGACATCATGTCTTTATCCCATTCCGGCTCGAACACCAGGTTTACTTCCACGTTCTTCACGTCTTGGATCGAAGCGACCTTCATCCGGATGTCTTCCAGCAGGAAATCGGCCGCCGGGCAGTTGGGCGCGGTCAGCGTCATGTCAATCCGGACGTTTTTCTCGTCGTCTACCTCGATTTTATATATCAAACCCAAGTCGTACACGTTCACCGGGATTTCCGGGTCGTACACGGTCTTCAGCATGGCTACTATGGCCTCTTCTGTCTGTAGAAATTCATTTTTCATCTTCCTTCTTTTTAAGCGGGACAAAGGTACGAAACTTTTCAGAGCAATTCAATAAGCGATTCCAACGCCATGGCGTGAGAGCCCTTCAACAGGATATGGTAGCCTTCCAGTGGACGTTCCGCGAGGCGGGCACGCAGTGCGTCGGTCGTGGCAAAGGTCTCATAGGCGTTCTTCGTCTGCGAGAAATGAGGCCCGCAGAGCAAAGCCAGTTCGATGCCGGCCGTCTGCAGTTGGTCTACGACCTCCTGGTGCAACGCGTCGCTCGTTTCGCCCAGTTCATACATATCCCCAAGGATGACCGCCTTGGGTTGGCACGTCATGCGGGCGAAGTTGTCCAACGCTGCCTTCATGCTGCTGGGGTTGGCGTTGTAGGCATCCACAATGACCTCGTTTTTAGCCGTGCGGAGAAGTTGGGAGCGGTGGTTCGTGGGCTCGTAGGCCGCAATGGCGCGACTGATACGTTCGGCCGGGATTTTGAAGAACCGCCCGGCGGCCACGGCTGCCAATAAGTTGTCCAGGTTATAATTCCCGATCAGATGTGTCTCTACCGTGTGCACTTTTCCCTGCTGCTTCCAGTCGAACGTCAGGTACGGGTCGGCACTCACCACGTGCCCCACGGCAAAATCTCCTTCCGCCTGCCCATAGGTGATTTGCTCCAGCCCTTTGGCGATGGATTGCAGGTCTTTGTTCTCTTTCTGGATGAATATCTTCCCATGCGTATGGCGGAGGTAATCGTACAGCTCGCCTTTCGTATGGAGCACGCCCTCGAACGAGCCGAATCCTTCCAAATGTGCCCGGCCCACGTTCGTGATCAACCCGTAATTCGGGGCCGCAATTTCGCAGAGCGCCTTGATTTCGCCCGGATGGTTGGCTCCCATCTCGACCACTGCCATCTCGTGGTCTATCGTGAGGCGGAGCAACGTGAGCGGCACGCCGATCTCATTATTCAGGTTTCCTTCCGTATATAATACGTTGTATTTGGTCGAGAGGACGGCGGCGAGGAGCTCCTTGGTGGTCGTTTTGCCATTCGTCCCCGTCACGGCAATCAGCGGCGTGCCCAGCGCCTTCCGATGCCGGTGCGCCAGTTGTTGCAACGCCCGTAGCGCGTCGTCTACCAGGATACAACGGTCGCCTATCGCATACTTCGGGTCGTCGATAATGGCATAAGCCGCGCCGGCTTCCAATGCGTCTTTCGCGTACTTGTTTCCGTCGAAACGTTCGCCCTTTAAAGCAAAAAACAGGCAGTTCTTCGGGCAGTTCCGGCTATCGGTCGATACCTGCCGGTGATGTATAAACAGTTCGTATAAATCTGAGATATCCATAATCGAATCTTCTTTAAAAAAACGGCGCAAAAGTACGCATAAAATTGTATCCCGCAAGGATTCTGTCCGATTTCTTCCGAATATTCCGCCTGCCATGCGCTCCCGGTCGTGGAAAGTGCTTCTTTTGCCCAAGAAGCACCGCCCACGGTCGTGGATACCGCTTCTTCTGCTCAAGAAGCACTGTCCACGGTCGGGAAAGCCCTTCTTTTGCTCAAGAAGCATCGCCCACGGCCGTGGAAAGTGCTTCTTCTGCTCAAGAAGCACCGTCCACGACCGCGACAGCCCTTCTTTTGCCCAAGAGGCTCTGCCCACGGCCATGACAGTGCTACTTCACCTCAAGTCAGTATATTTTTCGTCGGTTCAGCTCCGCGCGGTACCGATTGGCGTTGCGGTTATGTTCGGCCAGCGTCGCGGCAAAATTATGGCGCCCGGAAAAGTCCTCTTTGGCACACATGTAGAAATAGCGGTGGTGGGCGGGGTTTAGGACGGCGTCGATGGCGCGGATCGAAGGAATCCGGATCGGGCCGGGCGGCAATCCCGCGTATTTGTAGGTATTATAGGGCGAATCGATGGCCAAATGCTTGTCGAGGATGCGCTGGAGCGCGAAATCGCCCGCCGCGAACTTCACGGTAGGGTCCGCCTGGAGGGGCATGCCTGCTTTGAGGCGGTTGAGGTAAAGCCCGGCAATAGTGGGATATTCGTCCGCCACGGCCGATTCCTCCTCGATGATGGAAGCCAGCGTGGAGACTTCGACAGGCGTCAAGCCCAGCGCTTCCGCCTTCTTGCGGCGTTCCTCCGTCCAAAAGCGGTTGTATTCCTGCTTCATGCGCGCCATGAAACGCTCCGGAGAGACGTTCCAATAGATTTCGTACGTATTGGGGATGAAAAGCGCGGGGATCGTCTCGCGGGTGAAGCCTAAGGAATCGCACCAGGTGGAATCGTTCATGCGGACCAAAAGGTCGATGCCGTGCAGCATAAGTTGGCTATCAATCCGCTCGGCCAACTCCTCTTTCGTGCGGATGTTGTGGAACGTCAGGCGCGTGGCCTCCTGATGTCCGCTGCGGAGGTTGCGTACGAGCGCCAGATTGTCCATCCGCGGGTCGATGCGGTACCGCCCCGTCCGCACATGCGGTGGATACTTCATCCATCGGGCCAATAGTTTAAACGTGCTGATGTGTTGGCACGCGGCCGAATCCTCTAAAAGTCGGCAGACGTCGCCCCAACCCGTTTTTTCATCTATATAAATATAAGTAGGCTTCTCAGGGAAAAAATTGGGCATCCATACGATGCGATAACACCAGACGGCACACGAAAAAAGGATTAGCGCCAGCGCGACGCCGCAAATCCACGAGCGATGTTGAATGAAAAAGCGTTTATTCATACTGTTTTTAAACGGTTGATTTTCAGAATCGGCTGCAAAAATAACATCTTTTCTTGGAAAAATAAGCGGAAAATCCCTTGTTTATTAAAAAATAAGATATACCTTTGCATCGCTGTTCAAGCAAAAACAGTCACAAGGAAGTTTGGGTGAGTGGCTGAAACCAGCAGTTTGCTAAACTGCCGTACGGGTTACCGTACCGGGGGTTCGA
>CALUZR010000032.1 GCA_944325335.1 uncultured Parabacteroides sp.
TTCAGGAGTAAAATCAGAAATGATAGCCCGCTTCAATATCGGCTTGGGTGGCAATGGCGGTCTTTCGTCTTTCTTGCATTTTTGATTTTCCAATATAGAATTGTAGTTTTCCATATCTATCTTGAATTGCTTGATGACCTTGGCGTCACGTTTTCGGATAGGACGGAAAGCAAAGTCAAGCGGAGGTGTCTTACCCATGCCTGGCCGTCCGACCAATATCATGTATAGGATTGGGCTGCTAACCCAGCCGCCACGAATGCGGATGTTGACCGCATTGCCGATGGCCGTTGACGCTGCCGCAATAAGGGATGCCATCATGTACTCTATGGAATAGTTCTCTTGCCGTGACAATGCCAGAACCATGTCCTGCAGCTTAGCAGGAAACACGTCCAAAGGTATCTTGTTATCAATGATACCCTCGAACTCCATTCTGATACTGTTGCACAAATCAAGTGAATCCATTAGAACGGTCTGTTTCGTTTGGCGTTGATAAATTGAGCGGCTTCTTCTGCCAGTTCCTTTTGCGATTTCCGCTTGCCGTCATGAAGCCATGCGTCAATCTCAGATTTGAGGAACATGATACGCTTCCCTCTTTTATGAAAGGGAATCTGGTGGCAACTCGTCCATCCGTAAACGGTCTGTTCCGCCGGATGGCTGGGCAGATATTTGCACAGTTCTTTCAAGTTCATCCACTGGTCGGCAGGCCGTACTTGTGATATGTTGTTCAGACCGTCAATCTTGGAATCAAGCTTATTGAGCTTGTCCATCATCCACGACATTGCCTTGGGCAAATCTTCAAATGTAATGTTCTTGTCTTCCATATCGTTATCAGTTTATTTCTGCCGCAAAGTAATAGCAAATTACAATACTGATTTATGGGTGACAAATATCACATAAAGAAACATCAGCAGGTCATAAGAATCATAAACGATATGTGTTGATTATCAGCGGATATAATGACAAACTCCATTATTAGATTTTTTCGTTTATGCCTCTCGACATAAGCGAATCATCATTGAATCATAAGGTTATGAAGATAAAAATGCGGAGAAACAGAAAGCCATCCACATGAAGATGCAGATGGCTAATGATATATAATATAAGTGAAGGTATAAATAAAGGTCATTCGGTCATCGGCAAATCCAACCTAATGGTCTTTGTTGCCTCTTCCTTTTTAGCATCAACGACCTTTGCATACACTTGAGTTGTACGGACATTCGTATGGCCGAGCATTTTGCTGACTGTGTAGATGTCTGTACCTCCAGCGAGTTGCAGGGTTGCATACGAGTGTCTAAAACAATGGTAGGTGATGTGCTTCGTTATTCCGGCTTCCGCCACCCATTTCTTTATCGGACGGTTAATCCATGACGGGTCGGGCAGTCCGGCAAAAACCAACTGCTCACCGTCTTTCCGTTCGCCGCAAAGCTGAAATGCCTGTTCGGATATGGGCATGTACTCAACACCTTTAGTCTTTTGCTGAGTAAAGTTCAAGCGGTAACTGCCGTTGAACACCTCTATCTCTGACCATTTCAACTTTTGAATGTCACAATGACGCAGCCCGGTTAGTGCGGAAAAGAGAGCTGCGCGTTTCAACAATGGGTCGCATGGAGTTTGAGCCAAGCGGTTCAGTTCGTCAATAGTCAAGTATTCCCTACGGCTTTCTTGACCTTGAATACCTTTGACCTTCGCCCCAATATCAACCGTCAGATAGCCGTCAATAAAAGCCTGCTTCAATGCGGCCTTGAATATGGAGAAGTAAGTGGATGCCGTATTTTGCGAGATGACACCTTTCTTGCCACCTCCCTGTGGGGCGTTCAATAAAAACATACGGAATGATTCTATCAGCTTCAAATCAATTTGTGAAAAAAGGATGGTATCGCCTTTCGCAAAGATTTTCAACAGTTCATGCACACGCTTCCAGTTGATGATAATGGAATCGGAGCTATGGGCGTGACGCAACCGCTGCACATGGTCAAAGTATTCAATGAAGTTGCAACGTGAACGCTCCAGCTGCTCCGCCTGTTCCGCATCTGTTTCGGAGTAAAGCGAGGCATTGTCGTATTCCTTTTGACGCAGGCTCCTCACCTTGTCGGCATAGATGCACGCTTCTTGATCTAACTGTGATTTACATTGGATGATGCCATTCAAATCACGTTTAGGCTTATAAGTGGTCTTGCCGTCTTTGTCAGTTCGGGCGTTCCGCGACTTATCCCAAATGGGAGTGGTGATGGTACGGTTCAGATATTCACGCACCCTCTGGGGAGTGGGTTTGTCTGCTTGAAAAACAGGATAGGCTTCCACATATAGATACCATTCCTCACGGTATTCCGACTTGCGGAGTTTTACCGAAACTCGTGTATTGGCCAACGCTTTCTTCATTGCTTCATATCCTTGACATAGTAAATACTTTCACTTAGATTGTTTAATCATATTGCATATAGCTTCTGACAAATCTTGATCAGAATTATCTTTTCCCCAAATACTCCAGAAAGGAACTGTTTGACTTGAAGGTTTGATTGAAGGTTCATTTATTTTTACTCTAGACGGTAATAAGGTAGCATCACCAACAATAATTGCTTCTGCGATGTCAAGCAAAGAAAGATTGTCGGCAATATTGCCAAGATTATCTGGTAATAGTCGTTTAATCACATTTTGATCATCTACATTTGTAAGTCGGAGACTAATAAAATTATTACATTGGCTTAGTACTGTACGATTTACTTCTGAAGGTCTTTGACTGATTATTACAAGACCAACTCCATATTTTCGTCCTTCCTTCGCTATTCGTTCAAAACTTTTCAGACCTATTTCCGCAACAGCATCTTGTGAAATTGCTTGCTGAACATATAAGTGTGCTTCATCACATAATAGTGCTATTGGATGACGATGCTCCATTGAACTCCATTGTTGAACCGTAAATACAATTCTTGCCAATAGACCAATTACTAAAGGGAGTACATCTGATGGTACTTCTGACATATCTATAACCTTGACCCCACCATCAGCCTTCATCAAAACTTTGACGAAATCTTTGAGCCAATTTTGTGATTTTTCTTCTGTTTGTAGACTGAACATAAATCCCATTCTCTTATCTGAAAGTTTATTCTCCAGTCTTTGATTGAACCGAGTTAACTTCCCATTGTATGGGCCTAGCTTTTCAGAACCGGCTCTTGCACCAGGTACCATTTCTTCGTCTTTGGACTTTAGCCGAGTTAACACTGTTTGCAAGTCGTAAGCTACGGGGCTATCAACAGTAATCAGATGTTCATATATTGTTCCTTCTACACCTTTTTCTTTTTCGGCAAGAACTTCACGAGAGAATATCATTGCTTGATTTGGTGCATTTTGGTCACTACGATCTAATAACAATGCCTGCATTTCCTCATAATTTAAGAGCCAATAGGGCACCATAAGTATATTGTTGTTGAGTTTTTCAGAGATAGCCAAATCTCCTGGTGTTGCAATTTTATATTGTTTGATGCCATCTATTTTGAAATCAGTAGAGGAGTATTCTCCATGGATATCAAACAAAATTGCATTAGAATGTTTTAATTTAGCCATTTGTTCAACAATACATGCGACACAAAAAGATTTACCACTCCCTGTAGAACCCACAATAGCAGCATGTCGTTGAAATAGTTTATCTCCATCCATATATGCTATAGAACTTTCATCCATTGTATATTTCCCTATTGCAAGAGGACTGACGGAAGTCGCTAATTTGTTGGATATTGTTTGCATGAGGTCTGTGAGACGTGTTCCTTCAATCTTATAACATAAGGCACTTATAGATGGAACTGCACTAACATTTCTTCTAAACACATTACTTTGCTCTCCAGCTTTGTCCATAAATTCACCCACAAAAACCAACTTAACTTGGTTAAATGCCGAAGAAGTATCTTTTTCATCCTCTTCATCATTCAAAGTTATATCAGTAGCTTTGCGATAGATTTTTACTATCATCGCTATAATGTAACGGCCAGATTTCGGACTTTGAATAGCTATAAGTTGATTAATTTGTAATTGGGACAGAACTTCGTCAGAATCTATAATGGCTGTTGCCATACCTGTGTCTACACTATTTATTGAGCCTATTGACTCACTTTTATCATATCTTAATACTATACTTTCCATTTTTATATTTCCATTAATCCTTCTATAGTCCAATATATTTTGTCATCAATAATTATAGAATTACTATTTGTATGAAAAACAGTACCATTAGCACCATCACTGCAAATAGCGATATAATCATATCCTTTATCTATTACATTTTCTTTTATTGAATTTGTAATTTCTTTGGTAACAATCAGTATTTTTGCCTTTCTCTTTTTGGCATATTTAAGCAACATTTCTTGAACATGTTTGTCATTAAAACCATAACCAATACAAACATAGTTTTGGGCATTTTCAAAGATTTTGTCCACAGCTGATAAAAGTTGTCTATGTGGTTCCTCCTGAGTACGTTCGTATTTATTAGTTCCTGGAGTTACGATACATGGCGTAAACCCTAATGGAATATTGACAGAATTGGGGATATTGCAAATTATTCCATCTTTCCTGTACCAGTCTAGGGAACCGTGAACCTTCAATATATTAATAAATCCAGTATAATCAGCCTCTGGCTTTTTAGGATTTAGCATAATATTATCTTTTAACCTTCCCATCAGTCCGTGAGTAAAACCTATATTAATGTAAGCGTCAGTTTGACATGCTGCATACTCGGCAATCCTATCATAATTAGTTGAGATTACATTTAGCGTTTTATTCGGATCTCCATATATAATATAGTCAAATAGCTGTCTTAGATTAATATCTTCTCCACTTATAAACCTTTCATAGACTTTTGCATCGGATTCAAAAATAACCTTCCAGACAATATTAACTATATCTGCTTCAACAATTTCGGGAACCTTAACATCCAGCAATGCAGCTTCCAGACCTACACCTGAATCTAAAAGCTTTATGAAATCACTAACGACATCATTGGTAGCTGTATCATGATATGGATTTGATTTAAAGAAGTTTTTTAACTCATCTGCTAAAACTCCCATTCCTGGTATGCCATAGGAAACAGATGCTCCACTTCCCAATACAATCACAGGATTGGAACTTCGTATGTTTTGAACATCTTGAAATATATCTTTCTTTTCCATATTTATTAAAAACATTTATTTGATAAAAATCTCAATCAAAATACTACGTTATATGCATTTATGCGAATTTCTATCGTTGTGCAATTACTTAGTTAAGATATCTAATCGATACTCATATACTAACGCTTTCTTCATTGCTTCATTCCTTTATATAGGTTATCAATTTCTTTCTTGGGCACATAAACAAAGTTACCTATCTGCCGGGTTGGGATAGAGTATTTGCGGATATGTAGATAGACCGTACTGTCCTCCAAATGGAACTTCTTAGATATTTCACCGATGGTATAACAGTCCTTAGGCTCCAAGCTATATAGTTTGGCAACGGGTTTTGGTTTAGCCAGAGCTTTCTTCCGTAGCGGATAAAGTTTCAGCAGTTCTTCTTTGCTGACTCTTGTTTGTCGTTCGCCTACGTTTACACTTGAAATGACCCCTTTACGAATCAAGCGATATAGGGTTTCTTTGCTAATCCCGAACAAGGCATAGGCTTCAGGAACGGTGATATAGTCTTTGGACTTCGGTATCTTCTTCACAACCTCATCCAACTTCTGCATCCTTAGCTCCTCGTCCTTGTTTCTCTTCCAAGCAATTTTAGAACATCTTGGAGAGCAATACCAAGATTCAATGGTCTTTGCTTTGAATTGTTCTCCGCAGACCTTGCATTTGCGTACTATCTCGAATTTTGCTGCTGGCATATCTGTCTTTGAAACATAAATTATTCACTATCAATACCGATAATATATTAAGTGTCACATTATCTACTTTTAAGTGTCGGCACAAATATGGTACAAATATACAATAAAAATCCGAGAAACAAGCAAATCTATCAGAAAGTATTAAAAACAAAATAGGGCGTAACTCATTGAGCTACACCCTATTTTTCTATCGTTAGTTATCGTTGTTTACCGATACTTATTTCACTTCCTCAAAGTCCACATCCGTCACATTGTCTTTGCCGTTGTTGTTATTGCCGGCATTACCTGCGTTCGGATTGCCTTGCGCACCACCGAAGTTAGCGCCACCTTGTGCACCGCCTTGGTTGTACATTTGCTGGCTGGCTGCTTGGAAGATGCTGTTCAGTTCGTTCATCGCTGCGTCGCATGCGGCTACGTCCTGAGCCTTGTGTGCATCTTTCAGCTTCTGCAAAGCTGCTTCGATCGGCGCCTTCTTGTCGGCCGGGATCTTATCGCCGAGGTCTTTCAACTGTTTCTCGGTCTGGAAGATCATGCTGTCTGCCTGGTTCAGCTTGTCGATACGTTCCTTTTCCTTCTTGTCGGCTTCGGCGTTGGCTGCAGCTTCTTCCTTCATACGCTTTACTTCGTCCTCACTCAGACCGCTGGAAGCTTCGATGCGGATGCTTTGCGTCTTGCCTGTGCCTTTATCCTTGGCCGATACATTTAAGATACCGTTGGCATCGATATCGAATGTCACTTCGATCTGAGGCACGCCACGCTGTGCGGCTGGGATTCCATCCAAGTGGAAGCGGCCGATGGACTTGTTGTCCTTAGCCAACGAACGTTCGCCCTGCAATACGTGGATCTCTACGGACGGCTGGTTATCAACGGCTGTCGTGAAGACCTCTGACTTCTTCGTCGGGATCGTCGTGTTGGCTTCAATCAACTTCGTCATGACGCCACCCATCGTTTCAATACCTAATGACAGCGGAGTTACATCCAACAGGAGGACATCCTTTACTTCACCCGTCAAGACACCACCTTGGATAGCTGCACCTACAGCGACCACTTCATCCGGGTTCACACCTTTCGACGGAGCTTTACCGAAGAACTTCTGTACGATTTCCTGTACGGCCGGAATACGAGTCGAACCACCCACGAGGATGACTTCGTCGATTTCCGATGTGCTCAGGTTGGCATCCTTCAATGCTTGTTGGCAAGGAGGAATACATGCCTGGATCAAGCTATCGGCCAACTGTTCGAACTTCGCACGTGTCAACGTCTTCACCAAGTGCTTGGGCACACCGTTTACCGGCATGATGTACGGCAAGTTGATTTCCGTAGAAGTCGTGCTCGACAATTCGATCTTAGCCTTTTCAGCAGCTTCCTTCAAGCGTTGGAGCGCCATCGGGTCTTTGCGCAAATCCACGCCTTCGTCTTTCAAGAACTCTTCTGCCAACCAGTCGATGATCACGTGGTCGAAGTCATCACCGCCGAGGTGCGTATCACCATTCGTTGATTTTACTTCGAATACACCGTCGCCCAATTCCAAGATTGAAATATCGAACGTACCACCACCGAGGTCGAATACGGCAATCTTCATATCCTTGTTTGCCTTATCCAAGCCATAAGCCAAAGAGGCAGCTGTCGGCTCGTTCACAATACGGCGAACTGTCAAACCGGCGATTTCACCTGCTTCCTTCGTAGCCTGACGTTGTGCGTCGCTAAAGTATGCCGGCACGGTGATGACAGCTTCCGTTACTTCCTGTCCTAAGTAATCCTCAGCCGTCTTCTTCATCTTCTGCAGAATCATTGCAGAGATTTCCTGCGGTGTATACAGACGTCCGTCGATATCCACACGCGGCGTATTGTTGTCGCCACGCACCACTTTATACGGTACGCGGGCGATTTCCTTCTGTACTTGGTCGTACGTTTCACCCATGAAACGCTTGATAGAGAACACCGTTTTCTGCGGGTTCGTGATGGCCTGACGCTTAGCGGGGTCGCCCACCTTACGCTCACCACCGTCTACGAATGCCACGATAGAAGGTGTCGTACGTTTACCTTCGCTATTGGCAATCACCACTGGTTCGTTGCCTTCCAACACTGCTACGCAAGAGTTGGTTGTTCCTAAGTCGATTCCTATAATCTTTCCCATGATTTCTATATTTTTTATTGTTATTATTCTTGTTCATTCTGTCCCGCCCTGCTTTGAGCGGCACACCTACTTTCTTACAAACGGTGTGCCAAAAAGCCAAACCCTTGCCATTGCCTTGCAAATGTCAGTTCGCCTGACAAAAAGTCCTGTTTCCACCCCTCCAGACCTTTCCCCGCATCCTATTTTGGCAGAATACCCCAAGGACGAGAGGGGCTTAACCGCCCGACCTGCCGAGGCTTGCCTACCCGTCCTATCTAGGCTTCTTATGCTGTACAAGATATAAAATTATTTTGTAGAAGATATCGATATATTCTGTACAGAATATTTTTGTATCTTTGCCAATATATTAAGCCTGGATAGAACGGAAGAGCCAGGCTGGAAAGGATAGAAGTATGAGCGTGAATAGACCCAAATGGAAAGTCAAGTTGAGGAAATCAAATTATTCCCAGCATACGAGCCGGGAGTTGGTTCCCCAGTTGAAATTGAACGGGCATTACAGCCTGGACGAGGTGCTGCAAAGCATCGTGAAGGAGGGCGGATGCGCCTTGGATTATGACAACCTGAAGCATGCAGCGGGGCTGATTATGCGGAAGATAGAGGAGTGCCTCGTGGCGGGTATCTCGGTATCGTTGCCTATCGGGCGGTTGACGCCGGGGGTGACGGGCCTATGGGAGGCTTCCCGCCGCTACGACTCGAACGTGCGGGCGCAAAACGAGGCCGTGGTGCGCTATGCCATGACGGCCCACATGCGCCGCGCGATGGCCAACCCGCTGCTGGAGGAGATCGGGCAAGGGGGCGGTAGGCAGCTGGCGATCTATAACCTCGTTTGGGGGTTCGACGGGTCGGATATGCTTGTCACCCAGCCGGGCGCGGGCATGACCATCACGGGGGATTTGCTGCTGATGAACGGCGACTTGCCGGAGCGTGGCGTCTACCTGCTGGAGGAGACGACGGGCGCGGTGGCGGCGCATATCCGTCCGGAAGAGATGCTGGTGAACACGCGGAAGCGCATCGTCCTGACGCTGCCCCGCGACCTGGCGGCCGGGACCTACCTCGTGCGGGTGGTGAGCCAATGTACGACAAGCCCCCGACCGCTCAAGGAGGCCAGGGGCTATACGTTCCCACGCGCATTGACGGTGGAATAAGCGTTGTTACTTACTTGAAATATTGACGATAGAAGGATTCAATCCGGTCGAATGGGATCTTCTGGAGGTTGTCGTACAGGTCGGTATGGACCGCATCCGGGACGATGAGCAACTCCTTGTTCTCCCCCTTCAGCTTCTTATAGGTATCTTCGCTGAAATAGCGGGAATGCGCCTTTTCGCCATGAACCAGCAACACGGCGCTCCGGATTTCACCGGCATACGAAAGGATGGGCTGGTTGAGGAGCGAGAGCGAAGAGGTCACGTTCCAACCGCCGTTCGAGCCCAACGAACGTTTATGGTAGCCGCGCGGCGTCTTATAATAAGCGTGGTAGTCTTTCATGAACTGCGGGGCGTCGGCCGGGAGCGTATCGGGGACGCCGCCTGCCAAGGCATACGTACCGTTCCTATAATCCGTCGTGCGCTGGGCGTTGAGTTGCTGGCGCAGGGCCTGGCGGGCGTCTTCGTTGTCGGCCGAGTCGAAGTAACCATTGGCGGTGACGCGCGTCATGTCGTACATCGTGACGGCTACTGTGGCCTGGATGCGTGTGTCGATGGCCGCAGCATTGACGGCAAATCCACCCCAACCACAGATTCCAAGGATACCGACCTGCGCCGGGTTCACGTCATCACGCGTCAAGAGATAATCGATGGCCGCGCTGAAGTCTTCCGTGTTGATGTCCGGCGAGGCTACGTAACGGGGCTCTCCACCGCTTTCACCCGTAAACGAAGGGTCGAAGGCGAGGGTGAGGAAACCGCGCTCGGCCAACGTCTGGGCATACAGTCCGGACACCTGCTCCTTGACCGCGCCAAACGGACCGCACACCGCAATGGCCGGGAGTTTGCCCGTCGCGTGCTTAGGCATGTAAAGGTCGGCCGCCAACGTGATACCGTAGCGGTTGTGGAACGTGATTTTCGAATGGTTCACCTGGTCACTTTGTGGGAACACCTTGTCCCACTCCTGCGTTAAATTCAGTTTTTCTTCCATGATGTTATCTGTTTTACATTCTTTATTTGAAGTTTCTTGGCATCCCAGTCCGCCTATGCAAACGAGGAATGCGAGGCTTAATTTCGTTAATGTGTTCATTACATTCATTATTTAGGGAATGAATAACGTAGCCAAACGGAGTTCTCACCAATGCGCCCGACGTGTTCCAGACGGAGGATCGTCGTGGGATAGGCTTTATCCGCAATGCCGTCGAATACTGCCGTCATGCCTGCACGCCCGTCGATACCGGCACCTACGACGATGCTCACTTCATCCAGCAAGCCCGCTTCGAGGAAAGCGCCATTGATATGTCCGCCTCCGACGATGGCCAGCCGCTTCACGCCGAACTGTGTATTGAGGATATCGACAGCTTGGGCAAGATGGATGCGTTCCTTCCCGACCGTAATCCACGAGATGCGCTGCCCGCGCAACGTCTCCAAGTATTCTTTCGATGCCTGTTCGCTCGTGATGACTAATAAAGGTAGGCCATCTACCCTATTACCCGGCCAACGGAGCGAGCCTTTCGAATCAATCGCCACCGTGTATCCGCTGGCACCTTCGATGGCTTTATGAAACGAAGGTGCGCCTGCCGATGTCCTGTCTTGCGGCACGAAAGGTTCGGGTAGGGCGTAGTGCATTTGCATCGTGACACGTCCGGCGAGCGTCGAATCGCATTGGAGTTGCTCCAGCGCGTCGTAATATTCATCACCGCCGATGCGTTCTGTCATGTCGCAATCGATGCGGCCGTCGATGGAAGCCATCATGTGGCAAATAATGTAGGGTTTCATATCGTTGTTATTATTATGATGATTACGGCGACAAAGATAAGTCGCATAGAGACAAGAAACAAGGGACACATGGGTGAATCCGTAAATGAGGTACAAATCCCTGTAATATGGTTACACCGTACCCTTCCTGTCGTTTCTACCTTTGTACCCAGAAAAGATTCGTATACACATCCTAACGGCACATAAGTTATGAATACAATGATGTTTCACTTCCCGAAGGCACTCCTGCTGGGGGCTTTGCTTTCGGTTTCAAATGTTCAAATGAATATGGCACAAGAAAAGATTACGCAGACGGCTGGCCGTATGCAATTGGGCGAGTTCGCCCCGAAGTTTGCCGAACTGAACGACGACGTCCTGTTTGGCGAAGTGTGGAACCGCGCGGGATTGAGTCCGCACGACCGCAGTATGATTACCATCGCGACGCTGGTGGGAAAAGGTATTATCGACTCTTCGCTGACACACCATTTGCAGTTTGCGAAGCAGAATGGCGTGACGCGCACCGAAATCTCCGAGATGCTGACCCACATCGCCTTCTATGCCGGCTGGCCCAATGCCTGGGGCGCTTTCCGCTTGGCAAAGGATGTCTGGGCGGAAGAGGCGACTGGCGACAATGGCAAAGCGACCTTCCAGCGCGAAATGATTTTCCCGATAGGCGAACCGAACACCGCCTACGCGCAGTACTTCATCGGAAACAGTTACCTGGCAAGGGTCTCGACCGAGCAAATCCCCTTTGCGAACGTGACGTTCGAACCCCGCTGCCGCAACAACTGGCATATCCACCACGCTACGAAGGGCGGCGGACAGATGCTGGTCTGTGTGGCCGGACGAGGTTGGTATCAAGAAGAGGGCAAACCCGCCATCGAGATGCATCCGGGCGACGTCATCCACATTCCCGCTAACGTAAAACATTGGCATGGAGCCGCTGCAGATAGTTGGTTCGCCCACCTCGCCTTCGAAATCCCAGGCGAGAACACCTCCAACGAATGGCTCGAACCGGTGACGGATGCGGAGTATGATAAGTTGGATTAAAGGGTAACGACCAATCAGAAGGGTTATAAAAACAGCATTCCTTTACAATTCTATGCATTTGTATTAGGTGAGTTGTCAATAAAATCGTATTTTTGCGACATAGAGCTGTAAATCCATGTAGTTCTATAAGCTGCATGGATTTTCTTTTATGTATAAACTTCGTTATTAAAAAAGACATGAAGCTAAATGATTTCTTTAAGCAAGTCAATGACAAAGCCAAACAATTCCCTTGCTACCCAACCAGGTCTCCGAAGGCTTTTTCTCTCGATTTTGCCAAACGATGTCCATCATGCTCCATTCTGTAAAGTCGCATTTTCAGATATCGAAACGCCTATCTCATTTTCCAATCCTATTACAGAAACAGGCGTTAGTCTTGAAAAATACAAATCAGTATTAGCAATCGGTTGCCTTATCGATATCCACACAGACATGACTTTAGTAAACGCTTGGATTGCTCAATATGCAAAAATAAGAGATTGGGCATCTAATCAATCACAACGAAATGCCATTGAAGTGGCAATTAGCCAATGTAGATCCCCGAAAAAGTCGTTCGCTCAACAAAAAGAAGAAGTGCTTGGATTGTTATCAAGGCGACAGTTCATTGTACTTCAAGGTGCCCCGGGTACAGGCAAGACTTACTTGGCAGAAGAAATTGGTGCCAATTTTTATGCTAAGACCTTTTTAACTCAATTCCACGCAGAAACCTCTTATGCTGATTTTGTAGAAGGCATCATGCCTAAATTAGATAGCGAAAAGCTCTATTATCAAACCAAAACGGGAATACTAATGGAAGCTATCCAGTATGCGAAGTCGCATAAAAATGAAAATATCCTATTGATTATCGACGAAATAAATCGCGCTAATTTAGCCAACGTACTGGGTCCTGTATTCTATTTATTCGAATCCCAGCGCAAACAAGATGATTCAAAGGGTATTTGTATTGGCAACTTAAAGATCAATAAAATACCTGACAATTTACATGTAATTGCAACCATGAACACTGCAGACCGAAGTATTGCGGTGGTAGATTTCGCTTTACGTCGTCGATTTGCGTGGTACACAATTGAACCTCGCTATTTTGATACGGATACGAAGTTAGGGAAAACACTGTTCGATAAAGTCTCGGCTATATTCGAGAAATATGCAACTGATGCAGAAATGAATCTACAACCAGGAGGCTTCTATTTCATGGCAAAAGATGTGTCTGAACTAAAACTAAAGATGGAATATGAACTAATGCCTTTAATTAAAGAGTATTTAGACGAAGGCTTTTTGACGAATGCCCGAAATGAGTTTTCCGACCTATTCTATCAATATATTCAAAAACCTCTGTATCAATAATGGCAAACATTCGATTAAAATGTCTGGATGAAAAGTTTATCCCTTTTTCTGAATTGAATAAGCATATTAAATATGATAAACGATATCCGGAACAAGCTATCCAGAAATTTATCACACTTAATCAAAAAACATTCAACTTTCTCCAATTGAATGCTTACCTACAAGAGCAGAAAGGAGAAACAGGCATTTCCCTGGTTTCTGACAAATACATAGGTAGCGCTCCGTTAAGATCACCGGCGAACGGTAAACATTTTGCAGATATCGAGTTGCTTCCGCGCTTCAAAGAGCAAGTAGCGGATATCGTCCATCTACTTCAAGAAACGATTGAGCCGGAATATACCGATGCAGAATTATTGGATAATAATCCGATGATGGCGCCGTTATACCTGGACTGCCTCCATTATTTAAATGCATTTGATAAAGCCATTAACTATACTTGGAACCGTTTTGATACCACTCGAATAAATGAAGACATTCCTTCTTCTTCGACGAATTGGAAACGCTATGCAGAACACCTGTATGATCCGCATAATATATTCGTTTTCAACAATATCAAAAGCATACAATCTAAGAACCACCTCGAATGGCACAAACTTACTTATATAGCCCAATATGCCTTGGATTTATTTCTTACACCTCATACTCCAGCGTCCTTGAAATGCAAAGCCAACACACTGATTTATAGAATCAAATATTACACATCTAACCATGTAATGGTAACTACCCACCAACCATTTATGATAAATCACTTTGACCCTATGCCAATTCAAGCGTTAAAGACCTTAGCCAATAAACTACTAGCTCACCATTCGAAAAACAACTTAGCTTGGCGCTTGGATGCCTCTATTCTATTCGAACGCTACGTGCAATATATAATGAAGAATGTAGCGCAACAAATAGGAGCCTACGCAACATGCAACACCAAGATTCAACTATCGGGCAAAAACAAACCCGCTTGGAGTCTAAACTACTTAGAACCCGATATCTTGTTGAAGAAAGACGACCAAATCTATTTCCTTGATGCCAAATATAAATCGCACATGCTCAATGAAGCAAGTCGCACCAACATACTAAAAGATACATTCAGAGACGATTTGCATCAAATATTGGCTTATAGTTCGTTCCACAATTCGAGCCACAAAATATCCATCCTATTATATCCTTGCAACAAATATCGAGAAATCATACTAACCATAGCCCACGAGATTCTCCCCACCCAAAATCGTATAGCCTTAGTAGGCCTTCCGCTTGACACGCAACAACTTGATTCAATTACTTCTCAATTAGTAGCCTTCTTTTCCAACTATTAACCACCACGCCAACATCACCTGCATAACCTAGCCCAATTACTATAGCCTCAAAAATCATGGCCGAAAAAGCTCAAATCCCCGGCATCAGGGATTCGGCTCGTCCGTATCCTTCACCTCAATCCATTCCAGGTCGTCGGAAATCATCGTCCGTTCCGTGACCTTATTCCGAATTCCCCGGCGATATTCCGGGATGAAGCGCACCCGCACCTCCTGAATCATGTCCGCTGTAAGCTCCTCCGGCGTGTCCGTACCCTTCTTCTTAGTCTGGCATTTCAAATAAAACGTGCCAACCCCTTTCAATTTAACAGACCTTCCTGTGGCCATTAATTCGCCCAAAACACCGCCTAATTGCACCAACACGGCATATACATCACCCGGGCTTACGGTGGAACGACGCGCCAGAATATCAGCCACATCGTCTATTGTCGCCGGCTTTTGCAGGTTCACAGCCACCGCATGCCACTTGCCATCGCTCAATTTCTTCTTCTTAAAAAAAGCCATATCAAATCTCCTTTCTACAATAATAATTATCTCATTTCAGCAGCATCATCTATTCATTTCAGTATTAAGAATAAACAAAAGTGCCGCTTTTGGTAAGCAAAAGTGCCACTTTTGATGGGCATCATCGGCACTTTTGTTATCTATCATCGGCATTGATGCTATCTCGTTCTGCAAATATAACCATTTATTCTCAGACAAACAACCGCAAAAAGAAAGCCGTTCGTCCTCCCTAAGGATAACGAACGGCCCATCAATATAGCTCGAATAGAATAGTTTCTGTTATTCAGCAGCTTTCTCTTCCGATGCCGGAGTTTCTACCGTAGCTTCTGTTGCAGGAGCTTCAGCAGCGGCAGTCGATTTCTTGCGCGAACGACGTGTGCGAGTCGTCTTCTTCGCAGCCGTATCTTTCTTCATGTTGTCGTTGTAGTCAACGAGTTCAATGAAGCACATAGCGGCATTGTCACCCAGACGATTACCTGTCTTGATGATACGCGTATATCCGCCCGGACGTTCCGCAATCTTCTGAGAAATTTCCTTAAACAACTCTGTTACCGCATATTTGTCTTGCAACGTAGCGAACACCATACGACGCGAGTGTGTCGTATCGTCCTTCGAACGCGTAATCAACGGTTCCACGAATTTACGCAACGCCTTAGCTTTCGCCACGGTCGTAAAGATTCGCTTATGTTTGATCAGCGAACAAGCCATGTTCGACAACATTGCGTTACGGTGAGTGCTTGTACGCCCTAAATGATTAATTTTTCTATTGTGTCTCATCGTTTACTTATTCTTTATCTAATTTATACTTCGAGATATCCATACCGAATGAAAGGTGCAAACTTTCCAGCAGTTCGTCCAACTCCGTAAGAGATTTCTTACCAAAGTTGCGGAATTTCAACAAGTCGTTCTTATTGAACTTCACCAATTCACCCAAAGTCTCCACATCAGCCGCCTTCAAGCAGTTCAATGCACGGACAGAGAGGTCCATATCAGAGAGCTTGCTCTTCAGCAATTGACGCATGTGAAGCACTTCTTCATCGAATTCTTCGTTTCCATCATTGTCGACTGTCTCGATGGCGATCTTCTCGTCCGAGAACAACATGAAATGATGAATCAGAATCTTCGCTGCCTCCTTCAAAGCTTCTTTCGGATGAATAGAACCGTCTGTGGCTATTTCAAGAACCAACTTTTCGTAGTCCGTCTTCTGCTCAACACGGAAGTTTTCGATCGAATACTTGACGTTGCGAATCGGGGTATAGATTGAATCGATGGCAATGACATGCACATCGTCATCTGGTTTCCGGTTTTCATCTGCCGGAACATAACCGCGCCCCTTGTTGATCGTCAATTCGATTTGAAAACTAGCATTCGGATCCAAATGACAAATAGTCAAATCCGGATTCAAGACATCGAATCCTGTCAACTGTTTACCTATATCACCGGCGTTGAACACTTCCGAACCCGAAACAGTAATACTTACTTTTTCATTCTCAATGTCGTCCACAATATGTTTGAAGCGTACTTGCTTCAAATTCAAGATAATGTTCGTTACATCTTCAATCACGCCTGGGATGGTATCAAATTCATGATCAACCCCATCGATTTTGATAGACGTAATAGCAAATCCCTCCAAAGAAGACAAGAGAATTCGGCGTAAGGCATTACCAATCGTAATGCCATAACCAGGCTCCAACGGACGGAATTCGAACTTGCCGAAAAAATCATCCGCTTCCAACATTAATACTTTATCGGGTTTTTGAAATGCTAATATCGCCATGGAATCAATTATTATTTAGAATACAACTCTACGATCAACTGTTCTTTGATATTTTCAGGGATATCCGCTCTTTCAGGCAAATGTAACAATTTACCACTCATCGAGTTCTGATCCCATTCAATCCAAGGATACTTACTATGATTAAAACCAGCCAAAGCATCTGCGATCACTTCCAACGACTTAGATTTTTCACGAACGCCAATGATTTGACCCGGCTTAACTGCATAAGAAGGAATATTTACCACTTGACCATCTACCGTGATATGACGGTGAGAGACCAACTGACGTGCAGCCGCACGCGTAGGAGCTATACCCAAACGATATACGACATTATCCAAACGACCTTCCAAAAGCTGCAACAGGACTTCACCCGTAATACCTTTTGAACGAGAAGCCTTCTCAAACAAATTTCTAAATTGTCTTTCTAAAACGCCATAAGTATATTTAGCTTTCTGTTTCTCACGAAGCTGAATGCCATACTCAGATGTTTTTCTTTTACGCGTGTTACCGTGCTGTCCAGGAGGGTAATTCTTCTTAGAAAGAACTTTATCCGCACCGAAGATAGCCTCACCAAACTTACGGGCAATTCTTGTTTTTGGTCCAGTATATCTTGCCATTTTCTTATTGTTTTTAAATGTGTTCTAATAGAATCGGAATCATGCAGCCGCGATTACAGAGAGGATAAGGTCAATATGCAATCAAAATCACAATTCCGGATTCCATATTCAAGAAACTAAATAATTAATTATACTCTTCTCTTCTTAGGAGGACGACAACCATTGTGTGGCAATGGAGTAACATCAATAATTTCTGTCACCTCAATACCTGCACCATGAATAGTTCTAATAGCGGATTCACGACCATTACCTGGTCCCTTCACATACACTTTCACCTTACGCAAGCCCAAATCATAAGCTACCTTAGCGCAATCCTGAGCTGCCATTTGAGCAGCATACGGGGTATTCTTCTTAGAACTTCTAAAACCCATCTTACCAGCCGAAGACCAGCTGATAACTTGTCCTTCGCTATTAGCTAAGGAAACAATGATATTATTAAAAGAAGAATGAATATGAGCTTGACCAAATGCATCAACCTTTACATTTCTTTTCTTTGCTGCGACTGTTTTCTTTGCCATATCTCAACTCTTATTATTTAGTAGCTTTTTTCTTATTTGCAACAGTTTTCTTCTTTCCCTTACGCGTACGAGAATTGTTCTTCGTCTTTTGTCCGCGCAAAGGTAAACCCAAACGATGACGAACACCTCTGTAGCAACCAATATCCATCAAGCGCTTAATATTCAATTGAACTTCAGAGCGCAAATCTCCTTCAACCTTATATTCAGCACCAATTATCTCACGAACTTTAGCCGCTTGATCATCTGTCCAATCTTGAACTTTAATATCGCGGTCAATTCCTGCTTTCGCCAAAATAGAGTTAGCTGCACTACGACCAATACCATAAATATAGGTCAACGCAATTTCTCCTCTTTTGTTTTGTGGTAAGTCAACACCAACTATTCTTATAGCCATATCTACTTAAATTATTTTGCAAAAGTAATAAAATTATCCCTGACGTACCTTATACTTCGGGTTTTTCTTGTTAATTACATACAAACGTCCCTTTCTTCTTACAATTTTACAATCGGGAGTACGCTTTTTCAATGATGCTCTTACTTTCATATTTCGTTATTTTATTTATATCTAAAAGCAATTCTTCCTTTCGAAAGATCATATGGAGACATTTCCACACGCACCTTATCTCCTGGTAAAATCTTAATGTAATGCATACGCATCTTTCCAGAGATATGAGCTGTTATCTCATGTCCATTTTCCAGTTCCACACGAAACATTGCATTTGACAACGCTTCGACTATTACACCATCCTGTTCAATTGCAGACTGCTTTGCCATACTAAAAATTAAATTGCGTTACTGTCTAAAACCTCTTTGATATAATCAAATGAAGATAGAATTTGAGGTCCATCTGGGCGTATTGCAATACAATGCTCAAAATGAGCTGAACATTTACGATCCTTTGTACGGACAGTCCAGCCATCCTTCTCAAACACTACATTCTTACTACCCATATTTATCATTGGCTCAATGCATATACACATGCCGCTTTTCAATAAAGGACCACAACCTCGTCTTCCGTAATTAGGGACTTCGGGTTCCTCGTGCATCTTTCGTCCAATCCCATGCCCAACTAACTCTCTTACGACAGAATAGTTATGAGACTCACAATAAGATTGCACCGCATTACTTACATCACCTAACCGCCTTCCATCCAACGCGGCTTTAATACCTAAATATAAAGCATCTTTTGTCACCTTTAAAAGTTGCTTAACAGAATCAGCTACTTCTCCGACACAAAAGGTATATGCAGAATCACCAACAAAACCATTCAATACTGTACCACAATCGATGGATACAATATCACCTTCTTTCAAAATAGCTTTTGATGAAGGTATTCCATGAACCACTTGCTCATTAACCGATGTACAAATAGAATTAGGAAAACCGCCATAGCCTAAAAAAGCAGGAACAGCACCGTTATCCCGGATAAATTCCTCCGCCACTTTATCCAATTGCAACGTTGAAATACCCGGCTTCACATGCTTAGCAAGTTCTCCCAACGTTTTTCCCACCAGTTGATTTGCTTCTCGCATCAACTCTATTTCTTCATCTGTTTTAAAATAAATCATAGAGATCAATAAGCTCCAACAGTTCCTGAACGACCTTTAATTCTACCGGATTTCAATAATCCATCATAATGACGCATCAACAAATGGCTCTCCACCTGTTGCAAAGTATCGAGCACAACACCAACCAAAATCAGCAAAGATGTTCCGCCAAAAAATTGAGAGAAAGCCATACTTACACCCGCTAACTGAGCAAATGCTGGCAAGATAGCTACAATAGCCAAAAAGATAGCACCTGGCAAAGTTATACGATCCATAATTGCATCCAAATAATCTTTTGTTTGCTTTCCTGGCTTAACTCCCGGAATAAATCCATTATTTCTTTTCAGATCATCCGACATCTGAGTTGGATTGATTGTAATAGCTGTATAAAAATAAGTAAACAGAATTATTAAAACAGCAAATACAAAGTTATACCAAAATCCTGTATTATCCATAAAGGCAGCCCAAAAGCCAGATTGCTCACCTGTACTAGAAAAACCGACAATAGATATAGGAATAAACATAATTGCCTGCGCAAAAATAATAGGCATCACATTCGCTGCATTCACCTTTAAAGGGATATACTGACGGGCACCACCATACTGTTTATTACCTACAATTTTCTTAGCATATTGAACAGGTACCTTACGAACTCCCTGAACCAACATGATTGCACCAGCAATTACTAATAACAAAAATAGCATTTCAAACAAGAACATAACCAATCCACCTGTTTTTTCACTTGTCCGAGAAATGAATTCTTGGAAAAGAGAATGAGGCAAACGAGCTATAATACCCACCAAGATAATAAATGAAATACCATTACCAACACCCTTGTCTGTAATTCGTTCCCCTAACCACAGGATAAACATACTACCGGCAGCTAAAATGATTGTGGATGAAATAGTAAACCAAATACCTCCTGGCAAAGAAGCACCTACAGCTTTTAACTGCACGCTCAAATTCACCAGATAGGTAGGACCCTGGAATAACAATATTGCAACCGTCAAATAACGAGTCCATTGATTAATTTTCCTATGTCCACTTTCTCCTTCTCGTTGCAACTTCTGAAAAGAAGGTACAGCAATTGCGAGCAATTGCATAACAATAGAAGCAGAAATATAGGGCATTATACCTAATGCAAAAATAGACGCATTAGAAAATGCACCTCCAGAGAACATATCCAACAATGCCATTAAACCACCACTCGTCTGCTCCTGCAAAGCAGTCAAAGCTTTTGGATCAATACCTGGAAGAACAACAAATGTACCAAAACGATATATTACTACCAACAAAAGAGTAGTGAGGATCCGATTCCTCAGATCCTCAATCTTCCAGATATTTTTTATAGTTTCAACAGCTCTCATAGACTAGAGTTTAACAACAACACCACCTGCATTTTGAATAGCAGTTTCTGCAGACTTAGAAAATGCATGAGCTGCGACTTCCAATTTCAGTGTCAAATTTCCATTTCCCAAAATTTTTACATTCTGAGAAGTTGACACAAAACCTGCATTTACCAACTCTTCAATGCCAATCTTTGACAAATTTTGAGCTTCTGCCAATTGTTGTAAAGTGGAAATATTAATAGCTTTATATTCGACACGATTAATATTCTTAAACCCAAATTTCGGCAAACGACGCTGAATAGGCATCTGACCTCCTTCAAAACCAATCTTATTCTTATATCCAGATCTAGATTTAGCTCCCTTATGACCACGAGTTGAAGTACCTCCTAATCCTGATCCGGGACCACGACCTATTCTTTTTCTTGTTTTGACAGAGCCTGCCGCAGGTTTCAAACTTGACAAATTCATATCTATACGATTTTATATCAATTATTACTTTTCAACTACTACCAAATGCTTCACTTTCTCAACCATTCCTAAAATAGAAGGAGTGGCTTCATGTTCCACGATATGGTTTAGCTTTCTCAAACCCAGCGCATCCAAAGTTCTCTTTTGGTCCTTAGGGCATTTAATTCTACTTTTTACTTGTTTAATTCTAATTACTGACATAAAAAACCTCCCTATTAACCTCTAAACACTTTTTCAACAGAAACGCCACGATTCTGAGCAACTGTAAGCGGACTTCTTAATTCTCCTAAAGCCGCAATAGTCGCTTTCACCAGATTGTGAGGATTTGAAGAACCTTTTGATTTTGCAAGCACATCAGTAATACCCACGCTTTCCAAAACAGCGCGCATAGCACCTCCCGCCTTTACACCAGTTCCGTGAGAAGCCGGTCTAATCAAAACTTTAGCACCACCAAATTTTGCTAATTGCTCATGAGGTATAGTACCTTTATGAACAGGTATACGAATTAGATTTTTCTTTGCAGATTCAACAGCTTTCGCAATAGCTGTTGTTACTTCACCTGCTTTACCTAATCCCCAACCAACAATGCCATCCTCATTACCAACTACAACAATCGCAGCGAAACTAAAAGTACGCCCACCTTTTGTTACTTTGGTTACACGATTTATAGCAACTAACCTATCTTTCAGTTCTAAATCACTAGTTGATTTAACTCTATTATAAACTCCTATCATTTCCTTTAAAATTTAAGTCCGCCATTACGTGCAGCATCAGCTAATTCCTTAACTCTTCCATGATACAAGTAGCCATTACGATCAAAAACAACTGACTGTACACCGGCCTCTTGAGCTTTTTGAGCAATCAACGCACCAACTTTCATCGCGATTTCCTTTTTCGGAGCTTTTTCCTCCATCTTCAAGGAAGAAGCAGATGCCAAAGTCTTACCTGTCGTATCGTCTATTACCTGTGCATAGATTTGCTTATTGCTTCTAAACACAGTCAAGCGAGGACGTTCTGCAGTTCCTGAAATTTTAGCTCTTACGCTCGCTTTTATTTTTAATCTTCTTTCTTCTTTCGTTGTCATGATAAATTCAGTTTACATATAAATTACTTACCTGCAGATTTACCTGATTTTCTACGAATTTCTTCGCCAACAAAACGAATACCTTTACCTTTATAAGGTTCCGGCATACGGAATGAACGAATTTTAGCACAAATTTGCCCCAACAACTGTTTATCAGCAGATTCCAATATAATCAGAGGATTCTTATTACGTTCAGTTTTCGTCTCTACCTTCACTTCATGAGGCAACTGCAAATAAATATTATGGGTATATCCTAAAGATAAATCCAATACTTGCCCTGCATTTGACACACGATAACCAACGCCTACTAACTCTAATTCTTTCTTATAACCTTCAGATACTCCCACAACCATATTGTGGATCAACGCGCGGTACAATCCGTGCAACGCACGATGAGTTTTATCATCTGTCGGACGCACTAAATGAATTGTACCATTCTCAACAACAACCTTAATATCTGAATTAACCAACTGGGAAAGCTCCCCCTTCGGACCTTTCACAGTTACAAGATTGTTATCATCAACACTAACAGAAACACTAGCTGGTAACAAAATTGGCAATTTTCCTATTCTAGACATTCTTTCTTCCTCCCATTAATAAACATAACACAAAACTTCACCACCGATTCTTTGCTCCCGAGCTTCCTTATCGGTCATTACGCCTTTAGAAGTAGAAAGAACTGCAATTCCTAATCCATTCAATACACGAGGCATATCTTTATATCCTGCATATTTACGCAAACCAGGAGTAGATACTCTTTCAAGTTTCTTAATCGCATTTACTTTATTCACCAAATCATACTTCAAGGCAATTTTAATTGTACCTTGAGGTCCATCTTCAACGAATTTAAAATTCAGAATGTAACCTTTCTCAAAAAGAATCTTTGTAATTTCTTTTTTCAAATTAGACGCAGGCACTTCTACAACTCTGTGCTTCGCCTTGATTGCATTTCGCAATCTCGTCAAATAATCTGCTATAGGATCTGTCATATTAATTATATATTAAATTGATCCGGACGCCCGGACAATATTTAAACATTCTTACCAACTAGCTTTCTTTACTCCAGGGATTAAACCTTGAGATGCCATTTCTCGTAATTGAATACGAGAAATTCCAAACTGACGAACATACCCTTTAGGACGTCCAGTAATCTTGCAACGATTATGCAATCGTACAGGAGAAGCATTCTTAGGCAATAATTGCAATGCTTCATAATTACCTTCTGCTTTTAACTGAGCTCTTTTTGCAGCATATTTTGCTACCAACTTAGCACGCTTTACTTCGCGAGCTTTCATTGATTCTTTGGCCATAATTACTTACTATTTTTATTGTTTTTAAAAGGTAAACCGAACTCTTTCAATAAAGCATAACCTTCTTCATCTGTTCTAGCCGAAGTTACAAAGGTAATATTCATTCCCAAAATCTTAGTAATATTATCAATATTAATTTCAGGGAAGATTATTTGCTCTTGAACACCCAATGTATAATTACCACGACCATCTAACTTGCTTTCGATACCCTTAAAGTCACGAATACGAGGCAAAGCAATACGAACCAATCGTTCTAAAAACTCGTACATCTGTTCACGACGTAATGTCACCATTACACCGATAGGCATCTTCTTACGAAGCTTAAAATTAGAAATATCTTTCTTTGAAACAGTCGCAACAGCTTTCTGACCTGTTATCGCAGTTAATTCATTGATAGCTACATCAATAATTTTCTTATCCGCAGTAGCCATCCCTAAACCTTGATTGATGACAATCTTCTTCAAAACAGGAACTTGCATAACAGACTTATATCCAAATTCCTTCATCAAAGCAGGAACAATTCTGTCCTGATATTCTTTCTTAAGACTGGCAGTATTGCTCATTATTTAATTTCCTCCCCTGATTTTTTTGAATAACGTACTAAAACACCATCACTATTCAATCTACGACCTATACGAGTAGGCTTCCCTGTTTTCGCATCTAACAAATTCAAGTTAGAAATATGAATAGGAGCCTCTTTCTTCTCGATTCCTCCTTGAGGATTTTTTGCATTAGGCTTTGTATGCTTCGATACAACGTTAATACCTTCAACTACAGCACGATTCTCCTTCACTAAAACCTGAAGAACACGTCCTGTCTTACCCTTATCATTACCGGTATTAACAAAAACCATATCGCCCTTTTTAATATGTAACTTACTCATTACTCGAAAATTTTCAACGATTAAAGTACCTCCGGTGCAAGTGATACAATCTTCATATTGGTTGCACGTAATTCTCTCGCGACAGGTCCAAAAATACGACTACCACGAATGTCACCAGCACCATTTAACAATACACAAGCATTGTCATCAAAACGAATATAAGAGCCATCTGCACGACGAATTTCTTTTTTGGTTCGCACAATAACGGCCTTCGATACAGCACCTTTCTTAATATCACTCGATGGGATAACACTTTTAATTGCGACTACTATCACATCGCCCACAGTGGCATAACGCTTTCCTGTACCACCAAGAACACGAATACACAAAGCCTCCTTTGCACCACTGTTATCTGCTACTACTAATCTTGATTCCTGTTGTATCATGTTATTTAGCCCTTTCGATTATTTGAACTAATCTCCATCTTTTCGTTTTGCTCAAAGGACGAGTTTCCATAATTCTTACGGTATCGCCTATATTACATTCATTCTTTTCATCGTGAGCATGATATTTCTTCGTCTTATTAACGAACTTACCATAAATGGGGTGTTTCTCCTTCCATTTAACTGCAACCGTAATGCTTTTATCCATTTTGTTGCTAGTAACCACGCCCGTTCTTTCTTTTCTTAAATTTCTAGTTTCCATCAGGCTCAATTATTTGTTGTTAAGTTCTCTTTGGCGCAACTCTGTTTTCATGCGCGCAATCATCCTGCGTTGTTGTCTGATCTGAGCAGGATTCTCACTTGGAGTAATGCTGTGGTTAATCCGCTTCTGATCATAAGCAGTAACTTCTGCATTGATTCGTTCTTGCAACTCCGCAGTGCTCAATTCTCTAATTTCTGCATTCTTCATAACTAATTACGCATTTTGATTTTGCATATCATAATCACGTCTCACAACAAATTTCGTAGTTACAGGAAGCTTCTGAGCGCCTAAGCGTAAAGCTTCTTTTGCAACTTCAAAAGGAACACCTTCTACTTCGAATATCATACGACCTGGAGTAACTGGTGCGACAAACCCTTCCGGATTACCTTTACCTTTACCCATACGCACATCGGCCGGTTTCTTTGTGATTGGCTTATCGGGAAAGATACGAACCCATACTTGACCTTGACGTTGCATATAACGAGTTACAGCAATACGGGCAGCTTCGATCTGACGTCCGGTAATCCATCTTGTCTCTAACGATTTTATACCAAAAGATCCGAAGGTCAACTGATTACCACGCTGAGCATTTCCTTTTGCGCGACCTTTTTGAGCTCTTCTGAACTTGGTTTTCTTTGGTTGTAACATCTTTCTTTAATTCTCTAACGTTTAACGATTAGCTTTTTTTCTCTTGAAGTTTTTGTCTCGACCACCACCGGCGTTTTCATTACGACGACCAGTTTCCTTAGTGGAAGTAAAAGAAGGAGCTAAGTCTCTCTTACCATAAACTTCGCCACGGCAAATCCATACTTTCACACCAATCAAACCCACCTTTGTCAATGCTTCAGCCAAAGCATAGTCTATATCAGCTCTAAATGTGTGTAATGGAGTTCTGCCTTCTTTATACATTTCAGAACGAGCCATTTCAGCTCCGTTCAAACGACCTGAAACCTGAATCTTGATGCCTTCAGCGCCCATACGCATAGTAGACGCAATAGCCATCTTGATAGCACGACGATAAGCGATTTTACCTTCCAATTGACGAGCGATGTTGTTAGCCACGATAACCGCATCCAATTCAGGTCTCTTAACTTCGAAGATATTAATTTGAACATCCTTGTCAGTGATCTTTTTCAACTCTTCTTTCAATTTATCAACTTCCTGACCACCTTTACCAATAATAATACCAGGACGAGATGTACAAACTGTGATTGTTATTAACTTCAAAGTTCTCTCAATAACAATACGAGATACACTAGCCTTTGCAAGACGGGCATTCAAATATTTACGGATCTTGCTATCTTCTAATAAAGTATCTCCGTAATTCTTGCCGCCATACCAATTGGAATCCCAACCACGGATAATTCCTAAACGATTACTAACCGGATTAACTTTTTGTCCCATCTACAAATCAATTTTGAGTATCTTTTTTACTAAGTGTATCAACAAACAACGTTACATGATTCGAACGTTTACGAATTCTGTAACCTCTTCCTTGAGGAGCCGGACGCATTCTCTTCAATGTAGTAGCACAATCAACACTGATAGAAGAAATATACAATTCTCCAGCTTCTGCTTTTCGCTCATTCTTTTGCTCCCAATTAGCAATAGCAGAACGAAGTAACTTTTCAACTCTTGCTGCAGCTTCTTTATTAGAAAACTTCAAAACACCAAGTGCACGGAATACTTCCATTCCACGAACCATATCTACGACTAAACGCATCTTTCGTGGAGAAGTCGGCACATTTCGCAACTTTGCAAAATACATAGTCTTTTGGGCTTCCTTTCTTGCTTCAGCTGATATTCTTTTTCTAGCACCCATTTTTTTCGTTTTTTCAGTTTTAAATTCTTATAACCGAATTACTTTTTCTTATTACCTGCATGACCACGGAATGTTCTAGTTGGCGAAAACTCTCCCAACTTATGGCCTACCATATTTTCGGTTACAAAAACAGGAATAAATTTATTTCCATTGTGAACTGCAATAGTATGGCCGACAAAGTCCGGCGAAATCATTGAAGCTCTTGCCCATGTCTTAACAACAGCTTTTTTGCCTGACTCATTCATAGCCAAAACCTTTTTCTCAAGCTTTACATTAATATACGGGCCTTTTTTTAATGAACGACTCATAGTATACTTAATTAATCAGATTATTTCTTTCTTCTTTCAATAATATATTTTGAAGAATGCTTCTTCGGAGCTCTTGTTTTCAAGCCCTTTGCATATAAGCCATTTCGTGATCTCGGATGACCTCCAGAAGCGCGTCCTTCACCACCACCCATTGGGTGATCCACAGGGTTCATTACAACACCACGGTTATGTGGACGACGACCTAACCATCTAGAACGACCGGCTTTACCTGATTTTTCAAGACCATGGTCTGAATTTCCAACTGCACCAATTGTTGCCTTACAAGCAGCAAGAATTTTTCTCGTTTCACCAGAAGGCATCTTAATGATTGCATAAGCACCTTCTTTTGAAGTCAGCTGAGCAAAAGCACCTGCAGAACGCACTAATTTAGCACCTTGTCCTGGGCGAAGCTCAATGTTGTGAATAATTGTACCAACAGGTATATTTGCCATTGGCAACGTATTACCTACTTCAGGTGCCACATCGCTACCTGAAACCACTGTTTGGCCAACTTCCAAGCCATTGGGAGCGATGATATAGCTTTTCGCTCCATCAGCGTAATACAACAACGCAATCCGCGAAGTACGATTTGGATCATACTCGATAGATTTAACTGTTGCAGGAATGCCATCTTTGTTTCTCTTGAAATCGATAATTCTGTACTTCCGCTTGTGACCGCCGCCGATATAACGCATTGTCATTTTACCGGTATTATTACGACCACCTGTACTCTTCTTACCTACAACAAGAGATTTCTCTGGTGTACTTGCAGTGATTTTATCAAATGCACCAATAACTTTGTGTCTCTGCCCCGGTGTAGTGGGCTTCAATTTACGTATTCCCATTTTTACTTTTAGATATTACTAAAGAAATCTATTGTTTCTCCTTCCTTCAATGTAACAATCGCTTTCTTAAAAGCAGCTTGCTTACCATTAATAATTCCAGACTTTGTATAACGCGTTTTCCGTTTTCCTGAATAATTAATAGTATTAACGCTTACAACTGTCACATTATACATTTCTTCTACAGCTTTCTTAATCTCCAATTTATTAGCATCAGGAGACACACGAAAGCCATAACGATTAGCAAACTTTTCCGTAATAGCTGTTTGCTTTTCTGTTACAATTGGTTTAATAATTATTCCCATTTTCTATTTACTCCTTATGCTTTAAATTGTTCTTCAATAGCTGCAACAGATTTTTCAGTCAAAATAACATTTGCTGCGTCCAAAACAACATAAGTATTCAATCCTGCTACTGTCGCTACTTTCGTCTTCGGAATATTACGAGCAGACAAATATACGAATTTATTACTTTCAGGTAAAACCATAAGTAACTTTTTATCTGACACTTTCAGATTTTTAACAATCGCCAGAAAATCTTTCGTTTTAGGAGACTCAAAAGCAAAATCTTCGACTACTACAATCGCATTATTTTGCGCCTTGTAAGACAAAGCAGACTTACGAGCTAAACTCTTTACTTTCTTATTCAATTTAAACTCATAAGTTCTTGGTCTTGGGCCAAATACACGACCACCACCAACTAACAACGGAGAATTAATATCACCACGACGTGCACCACCTCCGCCTTTCTGACGAATCAACTTACGCGTACTACCAGAGACCTCACTTCTTTCCTTTGACTTATGAGTACCCTGACGCTTATTTGCCATATACTGTTTTACATCCAGATAAATAGCATGATCATTTGGCTCAATACCAAAAATAGCATCACTCAAAGTCACCTTTCTTCCGGTATCTTCTCCTTTTATATTATATACACTCAGTTCCATTACTTTTCAATTAAAACGATTGAACCTTTTGCTCCGGGAATAGATCCCTTAACCAATAAAAGATTATGTTCCGGCAAAACCTTAATAACTTGCAAATTTTGGACAGTAACACGTTCATTTCCTAACTGTCCGCCCATACGCATTCCTTTAAATACTTTGGCCGGATAAGAACAAGCACCTATAGATCCTGGTTTACGCGCACGATTATGCTGACCATGTGTTGTTTGCCCCACACCACCAAAACCATGGCGCTTTACAACACCTTGAAATCCTTTACCTTTCGATGTTCCAATCACATCTACAAAGCCGGCATTTTCAAGATAATCAACAGTTATCACATCACCCAATTTGTACTCTGTTTCAAAATTTTTGAACTCAGCCAAGTATCTCTTGGGTGTTACGTTGGCTTTCTTAAAATGCCCCAATTCCGGCTTCGTAAGATGCTTTTCCTTTTCATCCATAAAACCTAACTGTAAGGCTTCATAGCCATCTTTTTCCAACGTTTTAATCTGCGTAACAACACAAGGACCTACTTCGATAACAGTGCATGGAAGATTCTTTCCCTCGGCACTGAAAACGGATGTCATTCCGATTTTTTTTCCTAACAATCCTGGCATTTCACTAACAATTTAAATGATTACACTTTAATTTCTACTTCTACACCGCTCGGCAATTCCAACTTCATCAACGCGTCAACAGTTTTTGCAGTCGAACTATAAATGTCGATCAATCTCTTATAAGAAGACAATTCAAACTGTTCACGTGACTTCTTGTTCACAAATGTAGAACGGTTTACAGTAAAGATACGCTTATGAGTAGGAAGAGGTATCGGACCACTCACTACTGCACCCGTAGCTTTTACCGTCTTTACGATTTTCTCGGCAGACTTGTCTACCAGAGAATAATCGTAAGACTTCAATTTAATTCTGATCTTTTGACTCATGTTTATATTAAGTATTTCAATATTATTTGATCAAATCAGCACGGCCTTGCACCTCAGTCAATACTTGTTTAGCAATTGCAGAAGATACTTGTGCATAGTGCGAGAACTGCATAGAAGATGTTGCACGACCAGAAGTGATAGTACGCAAAGCGGTTACATATCCGAATGTTTCTGCCAATGGAACTTTGGCTTTCACAATACGAGCTCCCGTACGGCTTGTTTCCATTCCTTCCACCTGGCCACGACGCTTGTTCAAGTCACCGATTACATCACCCATGCTTTCTTCCGGAGTCACAACTTCCATTTGCATAATCGGCTCCATCAATACAGGTCCTGCCTTTTCACATGCATTCTTGAATGCTTGGATAGCTGCAATTTCAAATGACAACTGGTCAGAGTCTACTGGGTGGAAAGAACCATCAATCAATGTTACTTTCAACTTATCCAACGAGTAACCAGCGAGCACACCATTCTTCATTGCCTTTTCAAAACCTTTCTGAACTGAAGGGATAAATTCCTTTGGCACATTACCACCTTTCACTTCATCGATGAATTGCAAAGAACCCTCAAAACCTTCATCTGCCGGTTCCAAACGAACGATGATATCCGCGAATTTACCACGACCACCAGACTGCTTCTTGTACACTTCGCGAAGTTCAACCGGCTTCGTAATGGCTTCCTTGTAAGTAACCTGAGGCTTACCTTGGTTACATTCTACCTTAAACTCACGACGCAAACGGTCGATAATGATATCCAAGTGAAGCTCACCCATACCGCTGATCACGGTCTGACCCGTTTCTTCATTCGTCTGAACGCGGAACGTCGGGTCTTCTTCAGCCAACTTAGCCAATCCCATACCCAACTTATCCAAATCCTTCTGAGTCTTCGGTTCTACTGCGATACCAATCACCGGATCCGGGAATTCCATTGACTCAAGTACAATCGGATGGTTTTCATCACACAAAGTATCACCTGTACGGATATCCTTGAATCCTACACCTGCGCCAATATCACCACAGCCGATTACCTCCATCGGGTTCTGCTTGTTCGAGTGCATCTGGAACAAACGAGAGATACGTTCCTTTTTGCCTGAACGTGCATTCAACACATACGAACCTGCCACCATCGAACCTGCATACACACGGAAGAAGCACAAACGGCCTACATACGGGTCTGTAGCAATCTTGAATGCCAATGCTGTCAAAGGCTCTTCAAACAAAGGCTTACGAACAACTACTTTATCCGGGTCTCTCGGATCAGTTCCTTCGATAGCTGGAGTATCTTCCGGACTTGGCAAATAAGCACAAACTGCATCCAACAATGTCTGAACACCCTTATTCTTGAATGACGAACCGCAAATCATCGGGTTGATCTGCATCGACAAAGTACCCTTACGGATAGCTGCCTTAATTTCGGCTTCCGTGATCGTAGTAGGATCGTCGAAATACTTTTCCATCAATGCATCATCACACTCAGCCAATGTTTCGAGCATCTTGTCTCTCCATTCTTCGGCTTCAGCTTGCAATTCTGCCGGAATTTCCTCTACCGAATATTCAGCACCCATGGTTTCGTCGTGCCAATAGATAGCCTTCATCTTCACCAAGTCTACTACGCCCTTGAAGTTTTCTTCAGCGCCGATAGGAATTTGGATCGGACACGGAGTAGCACCCAACACTTCCTTCACCTGGCGAACCACTTCAAAGAAGTTAGCACCCGAACGGTCCATCTTGTTTACATAACCGATACGCGGTACATTATACTTGTCGGCCTGGCGCCATACGGTTTCAGACTGAGGTTCTACGCCACCTACTGCGCAAAACGCTGCGACTGCACCGTCCAAGATACGCAACGAACGTTCCACCTCGACCGTGAAGTCCACGTGCCCCGGAGTGTCGATCAAGTTGATCTTATACTTCTCGTCGTTGTACTTCCAGAAGGTAGTCGTAGCCGCAGACGTGATCGTGATACCACGTTCTTGCTCCTGCTCCATCCAGTCCATCGTGGCAGCACCGTCATGCACTTCACCAATCTTATGCGTCAAACCTGTGTAGAAAAGAATACGCTCTGAAGTAGTAGTCTTTCCTGCATCGATATGCGCCATGATACCGATATTTCGGGTATATTTTAATTGTTCATCAGCTTTTGTTGCCATTGTATATTCTCCTAAATGATTTCACAAATTAAAATCTGAAATGAGCGAATGCGCGGTTTGCTTCTGCCATACGGTGCATATCTTCTTTACGCTTGAAAGCACCACCTTGGTTGTTGAATGCATCTACGATTTCGGCAGACAGTTTGTCAGACATCGTCTTGCCACCACGCTTGCGTGCAAAAATAATCAGATTCTTCATCGAAATAGACTCTTTACGATCCGGGCGGATCTCAGTAGGAACTTGGAAAGTAGCACCTCCTACGCGGCGAGACTTCACCTCTACCTGCGGTGTGATGTTATCGAGAGCTGCCTTCCATATTTCAAGAGCAGACTTTTCTTCATTAGGCATCTTGGCCTTTACCGCATCCAGTGCGGAATAAAAGATTTCAAATGCGGTATTCTTCTTACCGTCATACATCAAGTGGTTAACGAATTTCGTCACCTTTACATCACCGAAAACAGGATCTGGTAATACCTGTCTTTTCTTTGGTTTTGCTTTTCTCATCTTTCTAATAAAATTTCGTTTTTGTCTTTGGTTGCCATCTATCGTCTTCAACGGTTCCGCTGAACCATTTACTCAACCTTGTTAGCCTATCCAAATACTCAAACCAGCTTTAATACTTAATTTTAAATTCTCAGTTTGAAAGGGGATAAATTATTTCTTTCCTTTTGCGGCAGGTGCTGCTCCTGGTTTCGGACGCTTCGCGCCATATTTCGAACGACGTTGTGTACGACCATTCACACCAGCTGTATCCAACGTACCGCGTACGATGTGATAACGTACACCAGGCAAATCCTTTACACGACCACCACGTACCAATACGATCGAGTGCTCCTGCAAGTTGTGACCTTCGCCCGGAATATAGGAGTTCACCTCCTTACCATTTGTCAAACGAACTCTGGCTACTTTACGCATCGCCGAATTCGGCTTCTTCGGAGTCGTCGTATACACACGTACACAAACGCCACGACGCTGCGGACATGAATCCAATGCCGGCGATTTTCCCTTCTCCGTCAAAGTTTCCCTTCCTTTTCTAACTAATTGCTGAATTGTAGGCATTTTTCTTTCTTTGTTTTTATACTAATTGTTTTTATATATCCTTTTTCGTTCCTCTCAGTATTTCCTGCAAGCGATTCACATACAATAAATTGCTGCATCTCTTCCTGAAAGGCGTGGCAAAGTTACTACATTATTCTAATACAGCAATCCAAGCCGCGCTTATTTTCTGTTTATTTAACACACTTTATAGTTAATCCGTTCAACTTACCGAACCACGGTCCGGTCTCCCTCCTGCTGAACTATCGCAAATTTTGCGACAGTTGCCATATCCGCCAACTCTTCCTTCAAAGCATTGTTCACACTATATTTTCTGTCATAGTTCCTGATTTATGGATTTCGGGAACAAAAATAATACATTTAGCGGAGTCATGCAAAAGGGCAGACCTTCGGGCCTACCCTTCATTTTCAATTTTCAATTTAAACAAGCGTAATCGTCTCCGGATATTTAATGATTACTGCTTCCTCCGTCCCATTCGAGTAGGTTTCAATCTGGAAATTGTATTGACCTTCTGCCGCGTCATACATCATCGTGAACTCGATTTTCTCGTCCGTATTCAGCAAGAGGGCGGAATCTTCGTGCGGCATCCGCTGATCTACATAATTAATAAGAACCAGCTGCGCCTTCTTCCCCTCAGGCGAGTCGACGAGCTTCAAACCGATTCCTTCCAGCACCGCCGTCTTATTCCGCGGGAACTCCAGCGGCTTGTCCGGATTCGCACCCTCCTTCGGGTAAAAGGCAGTGATTTCGTGAACGGCAGGTTCTTCGGGTTCGGGCGTCGGAGTTTCCTCCTCGTCCTTGCCGCTTCCACCCATGCCGAGGATGCGGCGGAAGTTCATCAGCGTATCGTTCACGTCGTTGATGACTTTGCCCAACGCCGTGCGCGTCTCTTCATCCTGGGTAACCATTTCGTTGACCGCATAAAGGGCGTTGATTGCCTTGGCCAACGTATTGAAAGCCTCGTCCGTCAGGGGGCGGAGCGTCTTCATCGAAGCCGACTGGACGCGTTGGCGCACATCAGTCGAACGCTGACTGTAGATTTCGTGAAAAGCCTGGTTGGCCGCCTCGATCTTATCCGACATCTCGTCCATCCCGATGGTCGTCAACGCCGTGGCATACGGTTCGGTACGAAGCCGTTCTACCAGGTCGGTCAATGTGGCTGTCTCTCCCGTATAGTCCATACGCGCCGCGTTGCCCGTCTCCTTAAACGCGAACGCCAGCGTGCTGCCTGCCTTCCGCTGCTCCTCCTCGGGACAGAACTCGGCGTAGGCCCGCACGATTTCCCGGTAGAACCCGAAAGTCAAGTCGCGGACCACGTCGGTCTGCACGATTTCCGGTGTTTCCAAATATCCCTTATCGGCTTTGTAGCAAGCCACCTCATTTCCCCCGGCCGTCGAAAAGGCCGTCCATTGGGGCAAGAATCCATATTGGACGGCCACCTCGCGCGGGATATCCTCCAATAAATCGGTTACCAACTGCACGTGCTGGCCGTTTTTCGCCCGCGCACGATAAAAATCATACAAAATCTCCTGTTCATTCATAGGCAATTATTTTTAAAAGGTTACTGAATATAATCTATTTACATACGCAATTCCGTGTTGCAACGCTACGAGGCGGTAGTGCGTGTACGCAATTCCTTCCTGCACTGCTACGGGACACTTTTGCGTGTACGCAATTCCTTCCCGCAGCGCTACGGGACGCTTTTGCGTGTACACAATTCCTTCCCGCAGCGCTACGAGACGCTTTTGCGTGTACGCAATTTCCTCCTGCACCGCTACGGGGCGCTTTTGTGTCCACATGCCACCTTCCCGCACCGCTACGGCCAAGTTTTGCGTATCTTGCGCCTCGTCGCTTCGCCGGAAAGGGGAACAGAGTCCGTGTACACAGGCTGACAGTCTCAAAACACATCGGAATGCGTACCGGTATTGGTCATCAGCATAATCATTTCGTCGTCATCTTGTTTCCACAATAGCAACCAATCGGGGCGGATGTGGCATTCCATGGTCCCTTTTTTGTTGCCTTGTAACGGATGCGGATGATATTTCTTCGGCAAACTACCTTCGTTTAACAACAATTCCATCACATACTTCAGTTCTTCCATGGGCAAACCGCGCCGCTGGCAGAGCTTTACATCTTTCTTGAACTGCTTGGTAACTTTCAGCCTGTATCTCATTTCTCTAATACATCGTTAAAGAAATCGTCCACACTGTCATATTCATAGACCCTCCCGTTGCGGATGTCGTCCAAAGATTGTTCGTAAGCACTCCGCTTTTGGACGTGCCATCCCATCTTTTTAATCAATGCATGGAAGAAACTCAAATCCGCTTTGGGAAGCTGCAGCAGTACAGTTTCCGTCAAATTGTCGGACGCAATAGCCGATGAGGATACACTTTTGTCTGTCATACTATTCTTTTATTTATGTGCAGACAAAGGTATAACTTTCCTTGCTAAATACCAACACAAAATCTTTCAAAGAACACGCTTGTTATTATGATTGTCCACTGTTCCCAGCGAAGGGTTGCAGCAGGGGTGCGAAAACGGTTATTCGGTTTTCTCTAATACAGGCAGATTGTCCGTACCGATTTCGTACTGCCAGCCTGCATTCTGCAATGCCGCGTTCATGGCGTTCATGGCAGTTTCCCATGTCGTCGAGCCTTCCACCTTCGTAGTCTCGCCGTTGCCTGCCTGATTATAGCCGATGCCTTGGGCTTGGTCGTTCCGCCAGTAACAGGCGGTGATGACAGGGGCACCGAGTGCTGTATAGTTTCGACCCGTTACGCCGCCTGTGGCTCCATCCGGGCCGTTGACACTCCCTGTAGCATGGTAGCAGGCGGTCAGGGTGCCCGAACTATTGTCTCCCGTTACGCCGCCTACATAACAAGAGCCGGTTCCGTTAAATCCCACCACGCCGCCAGCGAAGGTGTTGATTGTGGAGGCTCTTTCAAAGGTCACGTTTCCTGTGGCATAGCAGGCTGTCAGGGTGGCACTATTATCCGTTTTACCTGCCACGCCGCCGACTTCGCCCGTTCCCTTCACTGTGGCCGAGGAGCCGCATAGGGTGATGGAACCGCTATATTGCTGGCCCACCACGCCGCCTGCGGTATAGCGACCGCTGACACTGCCCGACACCGAGCAGTTTTCAATGTCGCCATCGCTATTACCCGCTACGCCGCCGATACAGCCATACTGGTTATCGCTTTCTATCTGTACGTCCTTCAGTACCACATTTTTCACCGTGCCGCCGGAGCCGATGCGTCCGAACAGGCCCGCATATTCGTTACTTCCCGTAACGGTCAGCCCCGTGATGGTGTTTCCGCCGCCGTCGAAGGTGCCGGTGTATGAGTTGTTATAGGTTGTGCCTATCGGAGTCCATGTCGTGCCCGTAAGGTCGATATCTTTGTCAAGGGTAATGTTGATGCTGCGATTACCGTTATTGGCAATGTCTGCCACAGCCTTCAACCCATCTTCGCTGTACACACTATAGGTACCATCGTCTTCTATGATATAATCTATATGTAAGGGAACCTTGAAGCTTCCGCCATCGATATAGAAAGTAACTATGCCTTTACCATAGTCCACATCCGGTTCTTGGGTGAAGAAGCTGTCGCCGTCAGCCCCTGTGCTACCATCATTACCATTCTCGCCATCCTTACCGCTGACGCGATACCAGGTAGCTCCATTATCTACGCTAAGATACCAAGCATTAGGGTCTATTGTTTCATTATTACCTATCGTACTGCTTGTTTCTAACGAACTACCCAACTTAATCTGCGGAGTTGGTGCATTCTCGCCATCTGCGCCCGGCTTACCTTGTGGACCTGTGCTTCCAGGGCGACCATCCTGTCCGTCTTCGCCATCTTGTCCATCCTTGCCGTCTTCCCCATTGGCACGGATGGGGTTGCCATCGGCGTCGGTCATCAGAGAGCCGTTCAGCGTCCAGTACCAGTTGCCGTCCTCCTGTTGGGTCAAGCCGATTTGCGGCGTAGAGCCGTCTGCTCCGTCCTCGCCTTTATCCCCCTTTTCGCCATGATAGATGGTAATCGGGTCGGAATGCAGGAATGAGATGGTATATCCTACTGTCTCATCGCCCATCATCACGGAGGTGACAGAGGTAATCATATCGTTTGTGGTAAGGAGTTTCTGCAGGGCGGCGATGTTATTGTTGGTCTCGTCCTGCCATTGTTCGAGGGCGGCGATTCGTTCCTCCAGGCCGTTTACCGCTTCCCACAGGGCGGTGTCGTCGTAATCGTCGCACGAGGTATTAACCCAAAGCGATGCCCCGCACAGTAAGGAGATGTATATTAAAGATTTGTGTGTGTGTGTGTGTGTGTGTGTGTGTGTGTGTGTGTGTGTTTAAAATTAATCCACACATACCCAAGCATCTATTGTATATCTTTCTAAACAGAATCATAAATTATCTTATTTGCAGGCAAAGATAGGGTCAGCGGAAAATTTATGTGGATAAGACGAGTAAAAGTTGTACCTTTGTCGCATGAATGAATCCGTTTTATACAA
>CALUZR010000033.1 GCA_944325335.1 uncultured Parabacteroides sp.
GGCGTTTAGCTCAGCTGGTTCAGAGCATCTGCCTTACAAGCAGAGGGTCGGGGGTTCGAATCCCTCAACGCCCACATCTCCTTTCTAAGCATCTACAGGGTTTTCCGGTAGGTGCTTTTCTTTTTTTATCTTGCCTTGTTTTGAGTTTTGCTGATTTAGTATTATTTTTGGCGAATAAAAAACAATGTATATGCCAGAGATATTAAGATTGTTCGGATTAAAGTTTTACATTTATACGCGAGATCATCAACCTCCACATATCCATGTGGTGAGTCAAGATGGTACAGCTAAATTTGCGATTGGCGAAAATATAGAATTATTGGCTAATGATGGAATGAAATCAAAAGATTTGAAATTGGCTGAGGTGATTATTGAAGAGAATAAGGAAAATATAGTAAAGGAATAGGTAAAGATACATGGTAAATAATCCTGTTTCTTTGTAATATGGAGAAGATAGTTATGAAAATTACGAAGATTTGGTTCGAAAAAGATAGGATATATGCCCTTACAGCTGATGGACGTACGTTATGGCAATCCTTGCTTTATTATCCTAAACTGAGGAATGCAACGGATGAAGAACGTAATACTTACGATATGAATGCTTTTGGCATCCGTTGGGAAAACTTGGATGAAGACGTTTCTTTTGAAAGTTTTGAATATGATGATCCTGAACCAACCGGTATATCGCGAATTTTATTATCACATCCTGAATTGAATTTATCAGCTGTGGCGCAACGCTTAGGTATTCAGCAGAGTTTGTTAATGGCTTATGCAAATGGATCAAAGAAACCTTCTCTTGAATTTGCTAACAAAGTAATAGAGGCAATGCGTGCGATAGGGCGGGAATTGGTCGCTATTCCTTCCATTTAAAAATATAAGCCTCGTACATACGATTTCTCCCTTCAACTCGTTTTCATTTATAAACATTCAAAAAGAAATGATTATGAGAAAAACGTATTGGTGGAGTGCGTTCGTGCTCCTATTGATTTCGGTAAGCGTCGAGGCGCAGGTTTCAAGGGTGAAGATGGAAGGTGGCGTAGGTTTTTCGTCGATGCATGGGATGGATTTGTTTAACGAGGCGGTGCATCCTTTCTATTTTACGGTCGGGGCAGAGTATCTGGATCGGGACTGGTTCCATCTTTCGAGTAATGTAGGTGTGGTTCGGAAAGGAGGAAATGATGATCTTCGGATTTCAATGGATGAGGAGGCTGATTGGTCTCTTATGGGTACATTCCTTACGTTGAATACTCTGTTCGATGTAAAAAAGGTATCGTATGATGGTTATACCTTCTATGCAGGTGCAGGGCCAGTAGTAAATATCAAGGTAGGAAGAAGTGAAGAGATTTCATCGAAATTGCATGATGTGAGTACGGGTTTTGATTTCAACCCCGTCCATCTCGGCGTCCGTTGCGAATTAGGCGTAAAGAAAGATTTCAAGCGGACGGCCTTAGGCTTGGTGGCCAGCTATCAAACGGCACTGACTTCATACGTAAAGAACCTTTCCGATCTTCGGGATCGCACATTCACGTTGGGCATCACGCTCGATTTCATGTTGGGCGCGAAATAAAGCAAGGCGGAGTTTATTCCGCCTTATTCTTTTCCAACCATTGCACGCGCCGCATGTCGGGCAAATGTTTGATCGTGAAGTGCTCAAACTTTGCTTTGAATCCTTTCCCGTCCGGGCAAGCTCCCATCACGCCCACCATGACCGGATGATTATCTTCCAACCAAGCATTGCGCATCATGGTATACGTTTTATCATCGAACGAATAGAAAATCTCTACCGCATCCAGCCTCCGCACGGCTTTTATCCATACATAAGGGACGGGTTTATCCAACGGGATGATGCTCCAATCGCTCGTATGGTGTGTAACCACCGTACTAAGATTATATTTCCCGTCCACGAACTCGATGCCCGCCTTGATATAGTTCTCGTGGTCGAGGCGGAGCATCAATCCCGATTGGTCGAACCGCGTGACGTAATCGCCCGATATCTTTACCTTTACTTCAAACTCCCCGCCCCGCAAGGTATAAAGGAAGGGCGCGTCGTCTACCGTAAATCCATAATGCGAAATGCGCCAGTAGTCCGTCTGGGGCGTGACGTCCATCGTGAGCGCATTGCCGTTGATTTCCCATTGTTCCGGTTCGTTGAACCATTGCATTTTCTCCAAAGTCTGTGCCGCCGAAGCCTGCACCAAGAGGCCTGCGCAGAGGCCATAAAGTAGTTTCCTGAGTTTCATGTCTTTCTTTTTTATTTACCTTTGCAAAGGTATAATGCGGCTTTGAGCCTTGCAATGCTTATTAATAACCATTTTGTTCGGAATAAATGAAAACCATTGATATACTGAATAAAGAATTTTCCGCCCAAGAGTTTTCGGAAATACAACCGTATGCCGAAGAGCTGGATAAATATAAACAGATTGCCCTCAACTATGCGCAGATGGAGAACGCAATAGCCGTCTTGAGCGACCTGCGCTCCAATGCCAGCTATGTGTATTATGGTGGCTTCGCCCGGATGCTGGGAATCGGCAAGGGGAAGAAAGAGGACCAGTTACGTTCCATTTGGGAAGAGGAGATCTTCCAACTCATCCATCCCGACGACTTGGCGGAAAAGCACTTGCAGGAACTTTGCTTCCTCCATTTTATCAAACAACAACCTAAGCCGCAACGGGCGGATTATTACTTGGCCAGCAAGCTCCGGATGAAGAACGGGTTGGGAAGTTATGTCCCTGTGCTGCACCGCATGTTTTACATCCTCCTTCCTTCCCGCAATAGCCTCTGGTTGGCCTTATGTCTTTATAATCCAATTGTTTGGAAAATGCCTGCCCAATGCGTCATCGTCCATTCTGCAGATGGGCAGATGCGGGAATTGGCCAAACAGGACAACGCCGGCATCTTGTCCGCCCGCGAGAAGCAAGTGCTGCATCTTATCGACAAGGGCTTGATGAGCAAAGACATCGCCCAAATGCTTTCGATTAGCATCCACACCGTGAGCCGCCATCGGCAAGAGATTTTAAGCAAGCTGCAAGCTAAAAACTCGATCGATGCGTGCCGGATTGCGAAGGATTTGAAGCTCATTTAAGCCAATTTCCTCTATTTTTGTTGTACTACGATTTTTGTAAAGTAAGAAGTGTCACTTTTTGCCTCCCTACAGTTGTAGTATCACAAGAAGTGTTACTTCTTGCCTCCCTACGCTTATAGCCGCACAAGAAGTGTCACATCTAGCTTTCCTATGGTTATAGAGTCACAAGAAGTGTCACATCTAGCTTTCCTATGGTTATAGAGTCACAAGAAGTGTCACATCTAGCTTTCCTACGGTTATAGCCGCACAAGAAGTATTACATTTAGCTTCACTACGGTTGTAGCATTACAAGAAGTGTCACATCTAGCTTCACTACGGTTGTAGCATTACAAGAAGTGTCACATCTAGCTTTACTACGGTTATAGAATCACAAGAAGTGTCACATCTAGCTTTCCTATGATTGTAGCGTCACAAGAAGTGTCACATCTAGCTTTACTACGGTTGTAGCATCACAAGAAGTGTCACATCTAGCTTCCCGATGATTGTAGCAGTACAAGAAGTGTCACTTCTTATTTTAAATTTCCATAGGGATAGGGTTATTTGTGTTTTCCGCAAAGAATAGGGGCAGGGCTGTTTTTGAATCGGAAATTTCCGTACATTTGCACCTGATAAATAGGAAATACATGATTGATTCTACTCTATTCCAAAATAAAAAGGCGGCTTATTATACGCTGGGGTGCAAGTTGAACTTTGCGGAGACTTCGACCATCGGGAAATTACTTGCAGAAGAGGGTATCCGGAGGGTGCGCCCGGGCGAAACGGCTGATATCTGTGTGATAAATACCTGTTCGGTGACGGAGCTGGCAGATAAGAAATGCCGGCAAGCCATCCGGCGCATCGGGAAGGAGCATCCGGGGGCGTTTGTGGTCGTGACGGGGTGCTATGCGCAGTTGAAACCAGAGGAGGTGGCGCACATTGAAGGCGTGGACCTGGTGCTGGGCGCGGAGCAAAAGCTCGATATCCTGCATTACCTGCACGATTTGACGAAGCACGAAGGGGCGGGCGAAGTGTTCTCCTCGGCCAGCAAAGATATTCGGAAATTCATGCCTTCTTGTTCGGCCGACGACCGTACGCGCCATTTCCTCAAGGTACAAGACGGGTGCGACTATTTTTGCTCGTATTGTACGATTCCTTTTGCCCGCGGACGGAGCCGGAACGGGAGCATCGAAAGCCTCGTGAAGCAGGCGGAAGAGGTGGCGCGCCAAGGGGGTAAGGAGATTGTCCTGACGGGCGTCAATATCGGCGACTTTGGGAAAACGACGGGCGAACGGTTCATCGATTTGATCCGTGCGCTGGACGAAGTAGAGGGCATCGCGCGGTACCGCATCTCGTCGATTGAGCCTAACTTGGTAACAGATGAGGTAATCGACTTCGTCGCTGCGAGCCAGCGGTTTGCCCCGCATTTCCACATTCCTTTGCAGAGCGGGAGCGATGAGGTCTTGAAACTCATGCGCCGGCGTTACGATACGGCCCTGTTCCGCCATAAGGTGGAGAAGATCAAGAGCGTGATGCCGGACGCCTTCATCGGAGTAGACGTGATTGTCGGGACGCGGGGCGAGACGGATGCCTTCTTCGAGGATTCGCGCCGTTTCATTGAGAGTCTTGACGTGACGCAGCTCCATGTCTTTAGTTATTCCGAACGTCCGGGCACGCAGGCGTTGAAGATCGATTACGTCGTTTCGCCTGAAGTGAAACATGCCCGGAGCCAGGCCCTGTTGGATATCTCGGACCAGAAGCTCCATGCCTTCTACGAGGTGCACATCGGGCGGGAGGCGGACGTCCTCTTCGAACATACCGAGAAGGGCGGCCTCATGCATGGCTTTACAGAGAACTACATCAAGGTCGAAGCGCCTTTCGAGGCTTCGTGGGTGAACGAAACGCGCCGCGTCCGGCTGGGCGGTTGGAACGAGGACCGCACCGCGCTCCTAATTCTTCATTCTTAATTCTTCATTTGAAACATGCTTTATTCCTTATTATATATATGGGTAAAATTGCACGCCTTGCTTCCGATGCGCGTGCTCTATGTGCTGGCGGATTTCCTATACATTATTATATATAGGGTATTGCGCTATCGCCTGAAGGTGGTGAGGCGGAACTTGGCGGCTTCTTTCCCGGAGAAGAGCGAACAGGAACGGCGCGCCATCGAACGGGGATTCTATCATCACTTCGCGGACTATATTGTCGAGACGCTCAAGCTGGCGCATATCTCGCTGGAGGAATTGCAACGGAGGGCGTATGTGCAGAACCCCGAGGTGGTGGACCGGCTCATGGACGCGGGACATCCGTGTTGCCTTCTCCTCATGGGGCATTACGGGAATTGGGAATGGTATTCCGGCTCGACGACCCGCTTTGCCGATGCGGTGATGTATCAGATCTACCGCCCCTTGAATAATAAAGCCGTAGACAAGCTCTTCATCTGGCTAAGGACCAAGTTTGGTTCGCGCGTCATCTCGAAATACGAAACGGGGCGCGAGGTGGTCCGTCTCCAGCGGAATAAGGTCCGCTCGGTCGTGATTTTCCTGGCAGACCAGACTCCGAGTCGCCAGAATCTGCATTATTGGACCTCGTTTTTAAACCAGGATACGGCCATCCTCACGGGTGCCGAACGCTTGGCGCGGAAGCTGGACACGCCCGTCATTTTCCTCGACGTGCAGATGCTCCGCCGGGGTTATTATACGGTGGAGCTTCAACTTCTTTCGGAAAGCCCGAAAGAGACGCCGGAGAATTGGATTACCGAAGAATACGCCCGCCGGATGGAACGCAGCATCTTGCGCAATCCTGCCGGTTGGCTCTGGACACATAAACGCTGGAAATACACACGAACAGATGCAATCACTCATGAACATAAAGGATAAGAAAAAAGTAGCAATCGTAATTTTGAATTGGAACGGGGCGGCGCTTATGGAGCGTTTCCTTCCCTCGGTGGTTCGTTATTCGCCCGAAGAAATGGCAGAGGTGGTGGTGGCCGACAATGGCTCGACGGACGATTCCCTTGCCCTGTTGGCCGAGAAATTCCCCTCGGTGCGCGTCGTCCGTTTCGACCGGAATTACGGTTTTGCCGAAGGATATAACCGCGCGTTGCAACAAATCGATACGCCCTACGCCGTGCTCCTGAATAGCGACGTGGAGGTGACGCCCGGTTGGCTCGAGGCTCCGCTCCGGAGGTTGGACGCTTCTCCGGAGGTGGCGGCCGTCCAGCCCAAACTCTTGGCCGAGCGGGCGCGCGACCAGTTCGAATATGCCGGCGCTGCGGGCGGTTTTATGGATAAATATGGCTATCCCTTCTGCCGGGGGCGCATTTTCCAGGAAATCGAGACAGACCGCGGGCAATACGATGCGGAGGCGGACATCCTCTGGGCGACGGGCGCTTGCCTGTTCGTCCGCACCGAGGTGTACCGCGCGGTGGGCGGACTGGACGCGAAGTTCTTTGCCCACCAGGAGGAGATCGATATGTGTTGGCGGATGCGGGCGCGGGGTTATCGCCTCGTTTGCACGCCCGAGTCGGTTGTCTATCACGTGGGAGGCGGGACGCTCAATGCCGAGAGCCCGCGCAAGACCTTCCTCAATTTCCGCAACAACCTCTTGATGCTCTACAAGAATTTGCCCGAAAAGGAACTGCACCGGGTGATGCGCCTGCGCTTTTGGTTAGATTACCTGGCGGCGTTGAAATTCCTGCTCGAAGGCCATCCCGCGAATGCCCGTGCGGTGCGCGAGGCGCGTCGCGAGTTTCATCGCCTCGTGCCCGAATACCGCGAGACGCGCATCGTCAACCAGCAACTGGCGGTCGTAAAAGAGATTCCCGAGTTGAAATCCTTCAGCCTCTTGTGGCAATTTTACGTGCGCGGGAAGAAACATTACGGGCAGCTTCCGCAATAAGCCGGCCCGATTTCCGTTTCTAAAAGAAGGTCGGAATGCTTTCCTCCCGGTAGGAAAGGCTGGCGACGCCGTCGGGACGTTTTCCTCCCGGTAGGAAAGCTTGGCGACGCCGTCGGGACGTTTTCCTCCCGGTAGGAAAGGCTGGCGACGCCGTCGGGACGTTTTCCTCCCGGTAGGAAAGTTCGGCGACGTCGTTGGGACATTTTCCAACATGTAGGAAAGCTTGGCGACGTCGTCGGGACGTTTTCCAACATGTAGGAAAGCTTGGCGACGCTGTCGGGACGTTTTCCAACATGTAGGAAAGCTTGGCGACGTCGTCGGGACATTTTCCAACATGTAGGAAAGGCTTTGGGTTCAGATTAGATAAAAGAAAATGAATGATTGAAGATGAAAAAGACGCATTGGTTCCTAAATATATTTTTGCTGTTGTGTGCCGCTGGTTGGCTTCTCTCGTGCAAATCGGTCAAACTGAGCGACGCGGAGGAGAAGCAACGCATTGGCGAATATTATGAGGCCGCGGCCATGTACCGCAAACTCTATACCAAGACATCGCCCAAGAAACGCGACCTGCGCGGCTACATCGCCTACCGGATGGCGGAGTGCAACCGCATGATAAACAGTACGGACAAGGCGCTGAGCGGGTATCTGAACGCCGTGCGCTACAAATATCCCGACTCGATCCTCAATCTCCGCGTGGGGCAGATGCTCCAACGCAAAGGACGGTATAACGAGGCTATCAAGCAATACGAAGCCTACCTGATGTACAACCCTGGAAGCCAGCTGGCGTACAACGGCATCGAAGGGTGCCGCAAAGCCCCGGAATGGCGCAAGAACCCGACGCGCTACGAGGTGCGGCGGATGGAGAAATTCAACTCGCGCCGGGGCGAATTTTCACCCATGCTGACGGGCGAGAACTACGACCAGCTCTATTTCGCCTCGTCCCGCACGAAGGACAAGGACGCGAAACTGAACGCCATCACGGGGCAATACAACAACAACTTCTACCTCGTGAAGCAGGATGAGAACGGCAATTGGCTTGCCCCAGAAGAGCTGGAAGATGAGGTGAATACGGAGTTCGACGAGGGCACGCCCTCCTTCACGGCCGATGGCAATACGATGTATTATACCTATTGCTCGGAAGACGAGACGGGCGACCGCACGGCCGAGATCTACCAATCCGCCCGGAGCAGCGCGAAGTGGGGCAAAGGGACGCGCGTCTCGATCGTGAACGATTCCATCACTGCGTTGGGGCATCCGGCCATCTCGCCCGACGGGAAATACCTCTATTTCGTATCCGACGTGGTGGGCGGCTTTGGCGGGAAAGACCTCTACCGGGCGAGGGTAGAAGGCGGGAGCTTCGGGCCGATGGAGAATTTAGGTCCGGAAATCAACACGACGGGCGACGAGATGTTTCCCTACGTGCGCGATTCGGTGACGCTCTACTTCGCCTCCAGCGGCCATCCGGGCATGGGCGGGCTCGACCTTTTCCGCGCCACGCAGGATAGCACGGGGCATTGGCGGGTGGAAAACATGGGCTATCCGATCAATTCCTCGAGCGACGATTTCGGCATCACCTTTGCCGGCGCCCGCGAGAAGGGATTCTTCAGTTCGAACCGCAACGACGCCCGCGGTTTCGACCACCTGTATGAGTTCGAGAAGCCGGTCATCACGGTGCATATCGAAGGTTATGTGAACGATGTGGACGAATATCCGATACAAGACGCGACGGTGCAAATCGTAGGACGCGACGGCCTGAATGCCAAAGTGCTGACCAACCGCGACGGGGAATACATGGTCGAGCTGGAGCGCGACATCCGCTACGTGATGATGGCCAGTGCCCGCGGTTATCTGAACCAGAATTACGAGCTGCATACCGGTCCGGAAGAGAAGAGCGAGACCTATATCGTCGATTTCTTCCTTTCGCCCATCAACAAACCGGTGGTGATCGATAATATTTTCTATGATTTCGATAAAGCCTCGCTTCGCCCCGAATCGAAGAAGGCATTGGACGAGCTGATCAAGATGCTCAACGACAATCCGAACGTGACAATCGAACTCCGCTCGCATACCGACCGCAAAGGCACCGACCAATACAACGAACGCCTGGCGCAACGCCGTGCGCAATCCGTAGTGGATTACCTCATTGCCGCAGGTATCGCGTCCGACCGTCTCGAGGCGAAAGGCTATGGCGAGAGCGTCCCGAAGGTGGTAAACCGCAAGATCGCCCGCCAGTACGAGTTCCTCCACGAGGGCGATACGCTGACGGAAGCCTTCGTGCTCAAACTCGCGCCCGAGCAGCAGGAGATTGCCGACCAGCTCAACCGCCGTACCGAGTTCAAGGTACTTCGCACGAACTATAATCTCTTTTAAACCGTTGGGTTATCTCTGCGCGTAGCCAGAAGTTCAGAAGAAAAGCAAGAACAGGGGAATCCGTTTCCCCAGACGGTTGTATTCGCGGTTCACGTACTCGGCGACCCGTTTATATGCGCTGGCTACGTGCGCCTCTACCGTCTTTTCCGAAATGCCCAGCAGCTCGGCAATCTCGCGGTGTTTCAAATCGCCCTGCATGACGAGGCGGAACACTTCGCGGCACTTTTCGGGAAGCGAATAAATGGCGGCTTGTATCAGCTCCACCTGCTCGTGTTGCAATAATGCCTTTTCTGGATTATCCTCTTCCTCGATGGCTTCCACCTCATATAATTCAAGGTATTCATTGTCCAAGGTCTTATCGCGCCGGATATAATGCAATGCTTGGTTCTTCACCGTTGTGTAAAGGTATTTCTCCACGTCGTCTACCTCGCGAAACAGTTCCCGTTTGCGCCACAAAATCACAAAGACATCCGATACGCACTCCTCGGCAAACTCTTTCGAGTGCAAAAAGAACAGTGCCAAATGAAACAGCTTTTGATAGTAATGCTCAAAAAGCCGTCGGAAAGCCGTTTCATTGCCTTCTCCTACCTGTTCCATCCATATTTTTACGTTCGGATTCATCCTCTGCTTTCTATTTTCTGCATGAATTAGGGCAAAAATAGACATTTTTCAGGTACAATGAGCACTTTTTTGCTGAAAACAACAGCTAAAACCTCCAATTCTCTTCCAAAATCGTTTCCGATGGCGGTCTGCAAAGACATTTTTAACCAAAAAGCCCCTTTCCCTATGAAGGAAAAGAGGCTCTTAAGAGTTTCACGCTCCGTTCTTCCCTGTAACCATTCTATATGCTATATAAGTTGTATTGAGATTTAAGTTTTTATGGTTATAGCCATAAATAATAAAAACAAATGCACTATATTTGCAGGTATAATCGTAGATAAACGTGGCCATGATAGAAAGAGAACTCTATATGAAACAAATCCGGCCCTTTATGAACCGTCCGTTCGTCAAGGTGATAGCCGGTATTCGCCGATGTGGAAAGTCGGTCGTATTGCAATTGATAGAAGAAGAACTGGAGCGTCAGGATGTTGCCAAAGAGCGTATTGTCTATATGAACTTTGAAAGTTTTGAATGGATGGACATTGCCGACGCGAAAGCTTTGTATCTGTACATCAAGGATAAAGTGGAAAAGGCCGATGGGAGAGTCTATATCTTGTTGGATGAGATACAGGAAGTGAAAGATTGGGAAAAGGCCGTCAATTCTTTCATGGTGGATTGGGATGTGGATGTTTATGTAACCGGCTCCAACTCCCGGCTGCTTTCTTCCGAGTTATCCACTTATCTGGCAGGCAGGTACGTCAGTTTCCATATCATGCCGTTGTCCTTCAATGAATATCTTTTGTTTCATGGCATAAATCCGGATAGTAAGGGCGTATTGAGGGAAGAGTTTCAGAAATACCTTCGTATGGGTGGTTTCCCGGCTGTCCATACGGGTGATTACAGCTTCGAATCCATTTATAAGCTGGTATATGACATCTATTCCTCCGTCATCCTGCGCGACACGGTGCAGCGGCATGGCATCCGCAACGTGGAATTGCTGGAACGGGTGGTACGCTTCGTGTTCGATAATATCGGCAGCCGGCTCAACGCGAAGAACATTGCCGATTACTTCAAGAGCCAGCAACGGCGGGTGGACATCAACACCGTTTATAATTATCTGGATGCCTTGCAGGGCGCATTCATCATCCAGCGTGTGCCGCGTTACGACATCAAGGGGAAAGAACAGTTGCAGACCAACGAGAAGTATTTTGTCAGCGACTTGTCGCTGGTTTACGCCGTAATGGGCTATAAAGACCGGATGATTTCAGGTGCGTTGGAGAACATTGTCTATTGGGAGATGAAGCGTCGCGGATATGACACGTTCATTGGTAAGCAGGACAACCGTGAGGTCGATTTCGTGGGCATCCGCAGGGGTGAGAAGATTTATGTCCAGGTAACTTATCGGATGGAATCGGACACGACGGTAGAACGGGAGTTTGCTCCTTTGCTTGCCATCAGCGACCATTATCCTAAATACGTTGTGAGCATGGATGATGTCTGGCAGGACAACATCGAGGGAGTAAGACACCGGCACATTGCCGATTTCCTGACGGATGGAAATTGGTGAGTACGAACTTATTTTATATACATCATTAATTTCCAAACTTATCTTTCACCACGCGCTTAATCCTTTGTCGTATAGAGAGAAATGGTGAATCGTCTCTTCCTTTCACACTACATCATCGTGCCAAGTGTGAAGCGTGTTCACAAAATGAGACGATTCACAGGATCTCGTTCAGTATAAGCTTTATAGGAGAAAGGTGAAAGATAAGTTTGGAAATTACTATGTATATAGGGAGGAATTTATGCCTATGTCCATTCCCATTTATAGTTATATTTGCCGGAATTCACGCCGTCGTTTCTGGCAAATATAACGATGAATGGATAGCCGCTTTGAAGAATAAGTTTGGTTTTTCCATAAAAAACAAGTACCTTTGCGGCGTTCTTGGTTTCAGGCGGATATCCATTCGCCTGGATTAAAAGGGAATCGGGTGAGAATCCCGAACAGTCCCGCTGCTGTGAAGCTCCGTTTCACGCCTTGGAGAAACACTTTTGCCACTGATGCTTGGATGCGTTGGGAAGGTTTCAAGGCGAGGAGTCAGTCAGAAGACCTGCCATGCAAATGACATACGACTATTTTCACTCGTGGGATAGGGAAATGGTATAATATATATAATGTATAAGACATGATAAGGAAAGTACTGATCGCCAACAGAGGCGAAATTGCGGTGCGCATCATGCGTTCGTGTCGCGAGATGGGAATCCGCACGGTGGCCGTGTTTAGCGAAGCCGATCGCGCGTCGCGCCACGTGATGTATGCCGACGAAGCCTACCTGATTGGTCCGGCGATAGCGGCAAATAGCTATCTGAGCATCGAGAAAATCATTGAAGTGGCCAAAGAAGCACGCGCGGATGCCATCCATCCGGGTTACGGTTTCTTGTCGGAGAACGCCACGTTTGCCCGCCGTTGCAAGGAAGAAGGCATTATCTTCATCGGGCCGCGGCCGGAGACCATCGAGATGATGGGCGATAAGATTGAAGCCCGTAAGTGTATGGAAAAGGCGGGCGTGCCGATCGTTCCGGGTACGGAAGAGCCTTTGCAGAGCGTCGAAGAGGCTATCGAATTGTGTAATAAGATAGGTTATCCCGTTATGCTGAAGGCGTCGATGGGCGGAGGCGGCAAAGGCATGCGATTGATACACAACGAAGGGGAAGTGGAAGAGGCATACAACATGGCCCGCTCCGAATCCCTTTCTTCATTTGGAGACAATACGGTGTATTTGGAGAAGTTCGTCGAAGAGCCGCATCACATTGAGTTCCAAATCTTGGGAGACAACCATGGTAATGCCATCCATCTGTTCGACCGTGAATGCTCCATCCAACGTCGGCACCAGAAGATTGTAGAAGAGAGTCCTTCTCCTTTCCTCACGCCGGAACTGCGCGAAGAGATGGGGCGTTGCGCCGTGCGGGCGGCCAAGGCGGTTAACTACTCGGGGGCAGGGACGATCGAGTTCCTCGTAGACAAGCACCGCCATTTCTATTTCTTGGAAATGAATACCCGTCTGCAAGTAGAACATCCCGTGACGGAAGAGGTCGTGGGTGTGGATTTGGTCAAGGAGCAGATCCGCGTAGCCAACGATGAGGTCCTTCACCTGAAGCAAGAAGACATCCGCCAGCGGGGTCATGCTATCGAATGCCGCATTTGTGCGGAAGATACGGAGAATAACTTCATCCCTTCGCCTGGCATCATCAAGCAGTTGATGGAACCGAATGGCATCGGGGTGCGCATTGATAGTTATGTCTATGAAGGCTACGAGATTCCAATCTATTACGACCCGATGATCGGTAAGCTCATTGTCTGGGCAACGACCCGCCAATATGCCATCGAACGGATGCGCCGCGTGCTCTACGAATACAAGATCACCGGCTTGAAGACGAATCTGAATTACCTCAAGCGCATTATGCACAACCCGGATTTCGTCCGCGGCGAGTATAATACATTATTTATAGAGAAGAATACGAAGACCCTGCTGCGCGCTACGGGAAGCAACGAGGAATTGGAGAACGTGGCCATGATCACGGCTTATATCGACTACCTCATGAACTTGGAGGAGAACGCGAATACCCAGCAAATGGATACGCGCCCCATCAGCCGTTGGCGTGAATTTGGTTTACAGAAAGGAGTTTTAAGAATATAATATGGAAATACATATAGGAGACCGCGTCGCAGACGTGGAACTAATCAGCAAAGAGGGCAACAAGGTGCAACTTTCCATCGACGGCACGCCCTACGATGTAGACATTGTCATGGCCGAGAATGGCAATTGCTCGGTGTTGCACGAGGGCAATTCCTTCAATGTGGAATTTATCCGAAATGAAGGAGGCAAGAAATACGACATCAACATCCTGAACCGCTCGTATGTAGTGGATATTGTGGACACACAAGCCAAATACCTGCGCATGAAGCGGGGCAGCGAAGAGAAGCAAGACGATAAGTTGGTGGCTCCGATGCCTGGGAAGGTGGTCAAGATCCCCGTGCAGGTAGGCGACCGCCTCGCGGCCGGCGATACGGCTATCGTGCTCGAGGCCATGAAGATGCAAAGTAATTACAAAGTCTCGAGCGATTGTGTAGTAAAGGAAATCTTGGTAAACGAAGGCGATACCGTCAAAGCAAACCAAGTATTGATTATGTTGGACATTATACAAGGATGAAGCAATGAAACGAGAAGAAATATACGAAAAGCTGGAAGAAATCAACAAAGAAGCCCAGCAGGGTGGCGGTGTGGATAAAATCGAGAAGCTCCACGAGCAAGGCCGCATGACCGCACGCGAACGCATCGACATGCTGCTCGACAAGGGTACGTTCAATGAATTGGATAAACTGGTGACCCACCGTTGCCATGACTTTGGCATGGAGAAGAAACGCATCGTAGGGGATGGCATTGTGAGCGGCTATGGGAAAATCGACGGTCGTCTGGTGTTTGTCTATGCTTACGACTTTACTGCGTTTGGAGGTTCCTTGAGCGAAACGAACGCGCAAAAGATTGTCAAAGTGCAGCAATTGGCCTTGAAGAACGGAGCTCCTGTCATCGCGTTGAACGATTCGGGCGGCGCACGTATACAGGAAGGTATCACGGGCTTGGCGGGTTATGCTTCTATTTTTTATCAGAATACGATTTCATCGGGCGTGATTCCCCAGATCTCAGCTATCTTAGGGCCCTGCGCGGGCGGGGCTTGCTATTCGCCTGCCCTTACGGACTTCATTTTTATGGTCAAAGAGCAGAGCCACATGTTTATTACCGGGCCGGATGTGGTCAAGACGGTAACTAACGAAGAGATTGGCAAAGAGGAACTGGGTGGGGCTTATACACACAGTTCGAAGAGCGGCGTCACGCACTTTATGTGCGACAACGAAGAGGAGACGCTCATGACGATTCGCGAGTTACTTAGTTTCCTTCCTTCAAACAATATGGAAGATGCGCCCCGCAAGGCCACGACCGACGACCCGGCCCGCCAAGAGGAGTCGCTCCAGACGGTCATCCCCGAAGAGCCCTCGCTTCCTTACGATATCAAAGACATCATCGAGCCGGTCTTGGACGACCAATATTTCTTCGAAATCATGCCCCATTTCGCCAAGAACGTAGTGATTGGGTTCGGACGGTTGAACGGTCGTTCGGTGGGCATCGTGGCAAATCAGCCGGCACACCTGGCTGGCGTGTTGGATATCGACGCTTCCGACAAGGCGGCTCGCTTCATCCGTTTCTGCGATTGCTTCAACATCCCGTTGATTACGTTTGAAGATGTACCGGGTTTCTTGCCAGGAAGCCTGCAAGAGCATAACGGTATCATCCGCCACGGGGCTAAGGTGGTCTACGCGTATGCCGAGGCGACCGTTCCGAAGATTACGCTCATCACCCGCAAAGCGTACGGGGGCGCTTACATCGTGATGTCGAGCAAGCCGACCGGCGCAGACATCAACCTGGCTTATCCGCAAGCTGAGATTGCCGTCATGGGTGCAGCCGGCGCGGTAAACATCCTGTATCGCAAATCGACCCCGGAAGAGAAGCAAACCATTGCCGCCGAGTATGAAAAGACCTTCTCGAATCCTTACCGGGCTGCCGAACGTGGCCTTATCGACGAAGTCATCATGCCCCGCGACACGCGCTATAAGCTCATCCAAGCACTCGAAATGTGCCAGAACAAGAGCCAGAGCAATCCGCCCAAGAAGCATGGCAACATGCCGCTCTGACGCATTCCGCATTTGAACACAAGAGGCACAGAGACACGGAGCCATTTGGGACATATACCCCATAAATAAAAGCTCCGAGTTTCTGTGTCTCTGTGTTTTTATCCTTTATAACCACACCTTTCTCCCTAAGGTTCGCGCTCGATGTCTCCAGCGAGTTTTTATCTCTTATACCTAAGCAAATTAAGTCGTCATTCCCTGACATATGCCATAGATACCTGTACTGCTTATACCTACATACCAGTACAGCTTTCATGCGCTTGCCTCCGTATATCGTGACTGCCCAGATACAGGAAAGGCAAACGGGCTTTCCTGGGAGTGGCTGCCTCGGACCTCTGGGGGACAGAAAACGGGACATACGCAGAAAAATAAGGAAAGAAAATGGAGCAGATATTTTGTAATTCAAATATTATCCGTACCTTTGCACGCCGATTATTATCAAATTAACTAAAGTTTAGTTCTTTGCGTTTTGCGAAGAGTCAGTGTCCGGCCCGACGCAAGGCAAGAAGAGCGTTTGTTGGATTTATTAATTTATTAAAAAACATTAAGCAGTGGATACTTTAAGTTTTAAGACCATTTCTGCGAACAAAGCAACTGTAAACAAAGAATGGGTCATCGTTGACGCTGAAGGTCAATCTTTGGGCCGCCTTTGCGCGAAGGTAGCAAAGCTTTTGCGCGGCAAGTACAAACCCAATTTTACGCCTCACGTAGATTGTGGTGATAACGTAATTATCATCAATGCAGAGAAAGTCGTTCTGACTGGAAACAAGTGGAACGGCCGTGTTTATGTAAGATACACTGGATATCCTGGTGGACAGCGTGAATACACTCCGGCTGATTTGTTGAAGAAAGGCCCGAGCTATCTGTATCGGAAAGTGGTAAAGGGTATGTTACCAAAGAATCGTCTGGGTGCTAAGTTGTTGAACAACCTGTATGTATACGCAGGCACAGAGCACAAACACGAAGCACAGCAGCCTAAGTCAATTGATATAAACTCTTATAAATAATTACAATGGAAGTAGTAAACGCAATAGGAAGACGTAAAGCCGCTGTAGCGCGTGTATACGTTAGCGAAGGTTCAGGTAAGATTACAATCAACAATCGCGATCTGGCAACTTACTTTCCTTCTTCAATTCTGCAGTTCGTTGTAAAGCAACCGTTGAACAAGTTGAATGTCGCAGAACAATATGATGTAAAGATCAATTTGGATGGTGGTGGTTTCAAGGGCCAAGCTGAAGCAGCTCGTTTGGGTATCGCTCGCGCGTTGGTTAAGATTAATCCGGAAGACAAGGCTGCGCTTCGTGCCGAAGGATTCATCACTCGTGATCCGCGTGCCGTTGAACGTAAGAAACCGGGTCGTCCAAAAGCTCGCAAGAGATTCCAGTTCAGTAAACGTTAATGTGATTTGTGAGGGATTTCTTGCAAAAACAAAGCGTTTAGTATCTAAACCGGCAGGATTCATCTTATATATTAATGTATAGGGCGACTACCTGAAGGTTGTGTCAAACAAAAAGAATGTAAACGATTTAAGAAAAGAAACAATGTCAAGAGTAAATTTTGATCAGTTATTGGAAGCAGGTGTTCACTTCGGACACTTAAAGAGAAAGTGGAACCCTGCAATGGCTCCTTACATTTTCATGGAGCGCAATGGTATTCATATCATTGACCTTTATAAGACAGTTGCTAAAGTAGATGAAGCAGCAGAAGTATTGAAGAACCTGGCTAAGCAGGGCAAGAAGGTACTTTTCGTTGCTACCAAGAAACAAGCTAAACAAGTAGTGGCTGAGAAGGCGGCTGCTGTGGGCATGCCTTACGTGATCGAACGTTGGCCGGGCGGTATGTTGACCAACTTCCCGACTATCCGTAAAGCCGTTAAGAAAATGGCTACAATCGACAAGATGACGAAGGATGGTACATTTGATAATTTATCGAAGCGTGAGAAATTGCAGATCACTCGTCAACGTGCTAAGTTGGAAAAGACGTTAGGATCTATTGCGGATTTGACTCGTCTGCCGTCTGCTTTGTTCGTAGTTGACGTGTTGAAAGAACATATCGCCGTACGGGAAGCAAACCGTCTGGGTATTCCGGTATTTGGTATGGTGGATACAAACTCGGATCCGACCAATATCGACTATGTAATTCCGGCAAACGATGACGCTACCAAGTCGGTAGAAGTAATCGTAGGCGCTATGTGCGAAGCAATGAACGAAGGTTTGCAGGAACGTAAGGCTGAAAAGGTAGATGCCGAAGCAGCTGGTGAAGGCGAAAACGCTCCGAAGCGTGAACGCCGCGCGAAAGCAGCCAAGAAAGATCCGCGTGCGAAGAAAGAAGATAGCGATGCAATGAATGCCAATATCTCGGCTAAGTACGCAAAAGACGAAGAGTAATTACGATAATACCAAATAGAAGGATTAAAGATTATGGCAGTTACAATGGCTGATATCCAGCACTTGCGCAAAATGAGCGGTGCCGGAATGATGGATTGCAAGAAGGCTTTGGAAGAAGCTAACAACGACTACGATAAGGCGATGGAAATCATCCGCAAGAAAGGTCAAGCAGTCGCTGCTAAGCGTTCGGATCGTGAAGCTGCTGAAGGTTGTGTATTGGCAGCTGATAAGGGTGAATTTGCAGCAGTCGTAGCAGTAAAATGCGAAACAGACTTCGTGGCTAAGAATGCAGATTTCGTAGCTTTGACGAAAGATATTTTGAATTTGGCGATGGACAAGAAGCCGGCTTCGAAAGAAGAACTGTTGGCTGCTCCGTTGGCTGATGGCCGTTCGGTTCAAGAGCATATCACAGACCGTTCAGGTATCACGGGCGAAAAGATGGAATTGGGTACGTATGAATTTGTAAACGGTGCTTCGACCATCTCTTATATCCACCCGGGAAATAAGCTCGCTACGGTAGTCGCTTTCAACCAGGCTGAAGTAGAACACCAGATGGCACGCGACGTGGCTATGCAGGTAGCCGCTATGAACCCGGTTGCCGTACGTGCAGACGAAGTTCCGCAGCACATCTTGGACCAAGAGTTGGAAATCGCAAAAGACAAAGCGCGCGAAGCTGGCAAGCCGGAAAACTTGTTAGACCGTATCGCACAGGGTGCTTTGCAGAAGTATTTCAAAGAGAATACTTTATTGCAGCAGGAATTTATCAAGGATGCGAAGATGAACATCGAACAATATTTGCACTCTGCGAATAAGGAACTGACTGTTACTGCATTCAAGCGCTTTACTTTGAACGCTGACTAAACAGTTTTGTTCATAATAAACTTATTAAGTAGGAGGGAAACAGGGTTGTTTCCTTCCTATTTTTTTACCCATCGAGAAGGAAAATAGAATGGACGGCAGGGAAAACTTTCTGTTAAATTTGCAGAGTACCCTTTGATTTCACGACGATTTTGCGTTATTTTGCACACGCAAAACGATAGAGAAGGGAAAGCAACATGGCTTGTCGTTGGTTTTTATTCTACGAAGATAAATTATTGCTTGAGAAAGAGGCGAATGGATATGCGATTCCGGCTGGAGAGAAACCTCCTTTCGAGACGGAAGAACCCTTTGCGGTCGCGTTGAAAGATGTGCCTTCTGCCCAAGCTGCTTCTTTGAAACAGGATATAGACGAAGGGGAAAGGTTTGTCCTTGTCGGGCTTCGGGCGAGTTGGGATTACCTGCCGCGCGAATGGTATAAACGGGCGGGGAAAGCCTATCAGTTGGTGCATTGGGATCGCCATAGTCGGTTTTGTCCGCGTTGCGGGGCAAAGTTAATACGTAGTTCGTTGATTTGCAAGCAGTGCGAGGCGTGCCATGAGGAGTATTATCCGGTGATTTCACCTGCCATCATCGTGTTGATCCGGAAGGGCGATGAGGTATTATTGGTGCATGCCCGGAACTTTAAAGGCAATTTCCGAGGATTGGTGGCCGGTTTCCTTGAAGTAGGCGAGACGCTGGAGGAGTGTGTCCGGCGGGAAGTACGCGAGGAGACAGGATTAAGCATCCAAAATTTGACTTACTTTGGGAGTCAACCTTGGCCTTATCCGAGTGGCATTATGATCGGGTTCTTTGCCGACTATGCAGGCGGTGCCATCCATTTGCAAGACGAGGAACTGAACGCGGGTTCGTTCTTTACGCGAGACAATCTGCCCGTTCTACCTCAAAAACTGAGCATTGCCCGCCGTATGATTGATTATTGGTTGGCAGGAGAAAAAGGCGAAAAGCCTGCGTTTTGAGCAGAAAATAAAGTAAATACTAACTATAAACGTTTATGCGCTGCGGGGCATTGAATGCATTTCGCAGGTTATTATTAACTATTTATTAAACAACTATTTGATTTGAACGTTATGAATTCAAGCTCTTCGAGACGAAGACCGTTGAATTAAGAATGAAGAATCCTGGGCGTTTGCTTTTGGATTCTTCATTCATCTTTTTTACGTCAAAGGACTTTACCCAGATATTCCCTTAACGAGGCCACATACACATCCAAGGCATCCCGCCCTTTCTGGGTCAGGCGGCAAGAGGTACGCGGCTTTTTGCCTACGATTTCCTTCCGGATTTCAATGTAACCTGCATTCGAAAGCTTATCAAGCTGGATACTCAAATTCCCCGAAGTGGCCTCTGTCTTTTCTTTCAGATAGTTGAAGTCAGCCTCTTCAACCGAGAGCAATAAGGAGATAATGGCCAGCCGAAGCTGTGAATGCAATAATGGATCAAGCTCTCTCATGGTCATTGGATTTTACTTCTGACAATATGAGCGGGCATCACCATGAAAATCAAGAAGGAGAACCCAAAGAGGATATTCCATGAATTGTCGCATACACCATCTGCAAGCATATATACGGCAGTCAGCAGCCCGACAAGCGGTGTCCAGACAAACCACTTTTCTTTAATCACAAGCCCCGTCATCGAAGTACCGATGCCCGCATAAATAAGAGATAAAGGCATCATCAACGAGAAGTCGATCCGCCCAACTGCAAAGCCAACGACCAGTATGACAAGGACAGTCAGTACGAACATACTGCCAATTATCTTCCAGATATGCCCCAGCATCTCGCCCAAATAAGTAGTAACTTCCTGTTTCGTTTGCCTCGAACGAAGCAAAGTCCATATATAAGGAAGAAACATAGCAAACCAAACAGCCATAAACAACTGTTGTCCCGTCAGCTGGATGCCGACCCAAGCTACAATCGAAATAAGCACAGCCGCATAGCCATAAAGTAAGAATGCGTTGTAATCCTGCTTCATGGACGCTTCTTTCTTTGTCTTTCTTATCATTTCCGCGATAAGTTCGATGCTTTCCATTTCATTAATCTTTTTGTCTTCCATAACTTTACTCATTTTAAATCACTTTATTTTATAAACTATACTTTCCTTAAAAAAGCAAGCCTGCGCGCCGTTGCTTGCTTTTCATAGCACAAAGGTAAAGAAGTTTATTTTGTAAACCAAATGATATACAAGATTTTTCTCGAAAAATTTGTTGTACACACAAAGGAAGTTATCGCGATGGCCAATCAATACTTCAAAACGGACGTTTGCAATAAATTATTCAATATGCTTTCATGTTGCTGTATTTCATCGAGTTATATTATTGTATTCGATATGGCAGAAGACCGTTATTGACAGGTATAGAAAGTCTCCCCGACACTTCCCATAAGTCTCCCCGACACTTCCCATAAGTCTCCCTGACACTTCCTATAAGTGTCGGTGATACTTCCTATAAGTGTCAGGGACACTTCTTATACCTATTGGGGACACTTCCTATACCTGTCAAAACCCTTGTTTTTAGCGTGTCAATCCGATATAGTATCATTTTTATTGGGGCTACGCAAGATTTGATGTTTGAAACGGACAACTTCGCCGCCCTGCCTTTACAGCTTATTGATTTCTTCCTCTGTCAGATGTGTATATTGGATAATCTTTTCAAGCGGTTCGTTGGATGCTTTCATCAGCCGGGCAAATTCTATAGTTTGCTCTTTGCGGCCTTTGACAAGTCCAATTTTCTCGCCTTCCTCCAGACCTCTTTCGTGTCCTTTGAATTCAGCGGTTTCTACGGTGCTTTTCCAGTCGCGATAGACTTTCAAGCTGTCTTCGTAGGCATCGTATTCTTGTTTGGAGAACTTGGCGATTTCCGCTGCCTCGAAGAGCTTTTTGAAAACGCGTTCCTGCAAGGCTTTCGGACGGTCCATCAGGCGCGAAAGGTTGCGAAGCACAAAGAGCCACTTTTCGAACATATCGTCCAGTTCCTCTTCCGCCTTGTTGAATTTCGGCATTTCCAAGTAGATGAATGTCAGCTTGTCGTAGAACACTTTTTGGGTGCGTTTATCTATCAGCTGCACTTCGTGGTGGTAATAGTCGTTGTGCTCGTCATCGAACACGAAGTTTAAGATGCCAATGATGTACACCGCCTTCAGTTCGTAATTCCATTCGCCTTTCTTGCCTTGTTCGCGGATGGGGAACGATGCGTAATAGATGCTGCGGTCTTTGAAGTAACGCTGCTCGCCGCGCTGCATCTCCACAAGGATTTTCTCGCCCCGGTTGTTCTCGCAATACACGTCGAACACGGCTTTGCGGTCGGCTTCACTTGTTCCCAAATGCTCCGTATTAAGGTAGGTCAAATCGGTAATGACCTCTTCACCGCTAAGCAGGCTATTGATAAAGCTAATCAGCAAATCCTTGTTCATCTCCGTACCGAACAGCTTCTTGAAACCAAAGTCGGTATAAGGATTGACATATCTGTCGTTGAGTTCATTATTTCTCATAAAAGTACTTTTTTGATGCAACTGCACAAAGATACGATTTTTTCTTGAGAAGCACGATCGGCTGTTATACTTTGCACGGAATAACTTTGTACGAAAGGGCACGTCTCCGTGTTCAAATTCCTCCGTTTCTCTAAATCTCGGTTTCATCCTCCAAACCCCAGTGTTTCGTCCATAAATCCCCTACTTTCGGATAAGAGTTCAAAAAAAGTTGGTCAAAACTCTTGCTATTTCATTTTTACTCCTTACCTTTGCATCGATTCCGCAGCGAATGGGGTTTCGCCTTAGGGAATCGTTGAAATATTGACAAGCATTTCGTGAAGATTATTCCTGCTTTGAAAATCTGACAAATTTTTAAGTTTACCGGAGTAATGGACAGAAAATGCTTGCGCTGTTTACAGATTATTTGTAGGGGTTTCTTATACTATTTCATATAGTGTCAGGGAAACTTAGAAATATAATCGTATAAGCGCGGGCTGTTGTTCTATTTTTGGTAAACGGGTTTTGTCAGAGCCTCAAAGCAAATAATAGACAACGTAAAGCCCGCGCTTTTTTTATGTTCGTAAATCAAAGCCGGGTACGTTGTTTTGTCTTCATGGGATTTAATCAAGAGTTTATTAATCAAACATTTTTGTATAATTAAAATTTTAAATCTTATGAACAAAAAAGTACTTACATTGTGCGCAGGTTTGTTGCTTAGCGGATCTGTATTTGCTGCGCATCAAGCAGGTGTGGATTGGTCTAATACTTTAGGAGCATTAGACAATGCTGGAAAGTATTGGCAACTGAATTACCTAAATTATCGTGCAGGTGCTGGCGATTGGACGACTGGAGGAACGGGGTACTATTTGACACTGACTGATGGAGCAAATCCTCAATTGGTTATAGCTACTGCTGCTTCTGGTTTATTGGATGAATCTTCTTATTGGACACTGAAGGTGATTCCTCTGACTGCAGGTGAAACTTATCCAGACGCCTACTGTGTAGCTCTTGTTGAAGTCGTTAATGAAGACGGTTACACTTTGACATTGAATAAAACTACACACGAATTAGCCGATGACAACACAGCTGAAGCTGATAAGGTTAGTCGTTTTTATGTAAGAAAAGGAACTAACGACAATTTAACGTTGGCTTATTATCCTACAGGCAATAACTCTGATGTTTATTGCATTGGACAGGACGTAAGTATTAATGCTACTACGGTGAAAATAAAAGGGAAGCAACTCGGAACGGATAATTACGGTATAAGTTGGGATATCGTGAACATTGCCGAAGAAGCTCTTCCTGCAAAAGAATTGAACGCTCAATTGAACGGTGGATTCGAATTGAACTTTTCTTCTAAAGGTGAGGTTTATAAGAACCTGACATGGGCTGAAGCTTTTGGTGGTAAGTTGACGGCTGTAGGTGTGAATGTGGATGATGAAGATGAGATTGCGACATCTGGAGATAAAAAATACTATTTCCGTACAAGCGATGGCCGTTATATCGTTTTGGATGATGAGTATTTGGGTACAAACACTTCTACCTTGAAAGGAAACGATGAGGCTATTTATCGTGGATATAACTTCAAGACAATTAGCGAACATGCTTTCAAGAATTTGACAGATAAGAGCAATGCAACATTTACCGTATTCCGCACTTATGACTTCAATGACAAAGACTCTTTGATTATCTCTTTGCCGGATGTTAAGAACATTGGTGCTATCAATGCTGGAGGTTTGAACGCAAGTGCACCTAATAATGAAAGTGGTTTGCGTATGTTTGTTTCTTCTGTGTTAGGCAGTGATGTATTAACTACAGTTGCGTACACACATGCAAACGACAAGTTGGCTACTCCGAAAGCAGATGATTATAATACGGCTCAGTTGGGTGCATGGGCTCCTTACATTAAGTTCGGTGCTTCAAACATCGTAGACTGGAGCAAATTTGCTGGCAAGGTTTGGAATATTACGGATGAAAAGGGCAATGTATTGTCTCCAAAAGCAGATGGCGATATCGACTATTCAACTTCTGAGGATTACGATTACGCACAATTGTTCGCTCCGGCTGAAGAAGTGGACAAGACGAATCCAGAAGGACAGTGGTTGCTCGACGATGCAGGCAATTGCTTCGTAAACCGTGAATCGGGCGAACAGGCATTCAAGTCGACAAATAACTGGACTATCCGTAGCTTAGGTGGTGATAAGTATGCTCTCTATAATAGCCGCTTCGATACAGAAGATGAATATACTATTTACATTACAGAAGCTAAAGATGCAGAATTAGGCTGGACAGAAAATGGTTACGTCATCTATGACATGGACGAAGAACAGAACAATGGCAAGTATTTGTCATTTGAAACTACCTTCGGTACAGCTTATGTAGGCAAAGATGCAGATGATAATGTAATCTTGACTCAGGATGTAAACGAAGCTATTGAGTTCCGCGTAAAGCAAATGAGCCATGATTTCGAAGACCACGATGGCATTGCCGCTCCGGATACATTGCAACACTATACTTCATTCATGAATGTAGATAAGGATGGCGAACTCTATGTAGACGTTGATACGTTGCAGTTCTTCCACTATGCATTGTATGAGAACTTCTCTGAAAAGTACTTGATGTACAATACAAAGACAAAGAAGTTCCAGCTCTCAGACGAAAGCTACACAGGTAATGGTCATGAAAACTTCGATCAAGAAGGTGCTAAATACGCATTCGTAGTGAAAGCTCGTGAAGATGGTTCTTACATTTTGGTTCGTGATTATGCTATTGACTATGATGAATGTCTCAACGATGCTACTCACGATCATGAAATCCAAAAGAATTGGAACAACGAAAATGCTACATTCGATAATGTATTTGAAGTGAACTTCGGTAAAGACGCATACACGTTGTATGATGAAGATGGCAATATCGATGAAAAGAATAGAAGTTACAAAGCTAATGGCCAAGCTCACAAGCTCTATGCTGGTACGCAGAAGGATGGCTTCTTGACGGATATGGCAGATATCTACAACTACAACGATAATGACCGCATCACGATTGAAGCTACTAACAAAGTGGAATATATGAAGTTTAACGCTGGCCTCGACACCGTGAAGATTTCATTGCAACGTCAGCCGAACTTCTTCCTCTATGAGCACAATGTGAACGGTACGAACTTCTTGAGCATGGAACATGTGGCTGACGTAGAAGACATGAAGGCGGCTATCTTCGTAGACACTGCTTATGTACGTGGTGGAACAGACCGTCCGCAGTACTTGTTGGCAGTTGGTGCAAACCATGTAGACGCAGAATGGGATAACCATGATGATTCTCCTGAAATTCCGGTTCATATGATTCATCCGGATACAACTTATGGGCGCTTCTTGGTGAACATGGTGGATTCAGCTAAGGCTTGGAAGGCTTCTGTGAAGACCAATCCATACATCCACGAAGAGTTGAACGGCAATTACTACTATCGTTTGGCCTTCATCGACGGTCTCCATTACAACGACAAGTTGTATTTGAACAACGAAGATGAAACTGTAATCGATTTGAGTAATAACAACGAAAAGGTTTGTACATTCTCGTTCCGCTATGTAGACGAAGAACGTGAAGGTGTGAAGATCGAAACAACTTACGATGGTAAGACTCGTGGCTGGTTGAAGTATCAGAACAACGTTCCGGTAGTGACTAATGATTACGAAGATGCTCACGTATTCTTGGTAGACAACACTACGACTGAAGCTCCGACAGCTAACGAAACCATCGCAGCTGAAGGTGCAATCTCTGTAGTTGCTACTGACGGTGCAGTCATCATCAAGGGTGCAGAAGGCAAGAACGTAGTCATCGCTACTATCTTGGGTAAAGTCGTAGCTAACGAAACGGTTAACTCAGACAACGAAACAATTACAGTACCAGCTGGTATCGCAGTAGTTTCTGTAGACGGCGAAAGCTTCAAGGTAGTCGTTAAGTAAATGAAGAACTTAAAGTTCATAACATATAAATTTAAGTTGTTAATAAATAGTTAATAGCTGCAAGTTGCCCCTCGCGAGAGTCGCCGCAGCGCATAAACGTTAGTATTAATATTAGTAATAAAAATTCTATTCAAGGCGCTCCTTTCTGCGAAGACCGGAGCGTGAAACTCTTAAGAGCCTCTTCTCTATCAACAGGGAAGGGGCTTTTTATCTTTTCCCGAAGTGGCACTTCGAGCACCTCGAAGTAGCACTTTGACACGCCCGAAGTGCCACTTTGACGTACTCAATGTGGCACTTCGCCTTTCTTAGCGTGGAATAGGGGGCTTATCCTTGTCGTAATAGGGAGGCTATGCTAATGGAGACTGTCTTATTGGTAGCATAGGTTGGCTCAGTCTCTGCAACGAATCGCTTTTCATGTTGCGCTATTCAAGGAAAAGATGTACCTTTGTCACGTTATTGAGATTCGAGTATTTATCAAATAAACAAATCATATATGATTCTATTCTTTCAATCTCCTACTAAGACGGTGCTGGCGGTAGAGGCCAAGCATTCGTTTGCACCGGAAGAGACGCAAAAGCTCGTATGGCTTTTTAGCGGAGCCAAGCCGGTAGAGGCTGAGACACTGGACGGATGGTTCGTCGGTCCGCGCCGCGAAATGATTACTCCGTGGAGTACGAACGCCGTGGAAATTACCCAGAATATGGGGTTGGACGGCATCGGCCGTATCGAAGAATACTTCCCTGTATCGTCGGGCGAAGCGGAACACGACCCGATGTTGCAACGTATCTACAACGGCTTGAACCAGGAAATCTTTACGATTGACAAACAACCCGATCCGATTGTTTACATTGAGGACTTGGAAGCCTACAACCAGCAAGAGGGATTGGCGTTGAGCGCTGAGGAAATCGCCTACCTGAAAGAGGTGAGCGAGAAGATTGGCCGCAAACTGACGGATAGCGAGGTGTTTGGCTTCTCGCAGGTAAACTCGGAGCATTGCCGGCATAAGATATTCGGCGGTACCTTTATTATAGATGGCGAAGAGAAGGAAAGCTCGCTCTTCGGCTTGATTAAGAAGACTTCGGCCGAGAACCCGAACAAGTTGGTTTCGGCTTATAAGGATAATGTGGCCTTCAACGAAGGTCCGACTATCGAGCAATTCGCTCCGGCAAGTGGAGACAAGCCCGATTATTATGTGACGAAAGAGATTGAGACGGTTATCTCCCTCAAGGCGGAGACGCACAACTTCCCGACGACGGTCGAGCCGTTCAATGGCGCCGCTACGGGTTCGGGCGGTGAGATCCGTGACCGCTTGGGCGGTGGTAAAGCTTCTCTTCCGTTGGCAGGTACGGCGGTGTATATGACCTCTTATCCTCGGACGGAAGGAGCTCGCGAATGGGAAAAGATTCTCGATCCGCGTCCCTGGTTGTATCAGACGCCGGAGCAAATCTTGATTAAGGCATCGAACGGTGCGTCCGACTTCGGTAACAAGTTCGGCCAGCCGCTTATCTGTGGTTCCTTACTTACCTTTGAACATGCCGAAAACCAGAAGAAATATGCTTATGATAAGGTCATCATGTTGGCCGGAGGCGTGGGGTATGCCAATAAGCGCGATGCGTTGAAGGGCGACCCGAAACCGGGCGAAGAGGTGGTTGTCTTAGGCGGTGATAACTATCGTATCGGTATGGGCGGAGGCGCGGTATCTTCCGTAAATACTGGTCAATATACGAGCGGTATCGAACTGAATGCCGTGCAACGTGCCAACCCGGAAATGCAGAAGCGTGTGGCGAACGTCATCCGTACGATTGCCGAATCAGAGGATAATCCGATCGTTTCCATCCACGACCATGGAGCGGGCGGACACTTGAATTGCCTCTCTGAATTGGTAGAAGCTACAGGTGGACACATCGATATGAGCAAACTCCCGATTGGCGACCCGACCCTTTCCGCTAAGGAGATTATCGGAAACGAAAGCCAGGAGCGCATGGGCCTCTTGATGGAAGAAAAGGATGTAGAGCGGGTACGCCGCATTGCCGACCGCGAACGTTCGCCGATGTACGTCGTAGGCGAGACGACCGACGATATGAAGTTCGTCTTCGAACAGGCAGATGGCGTGAAACCTATCGACATCAAGTTGGAATATATGTTCGGTAAACCACCCCGCACGATTATGCGCGACCATACCGTAGAGGAGACTTACCAGCCGGTAGTCTACAAGGAATCTGAATTGCATCACTATCTGGAGAATGTGCTCCAGTTGGAGGCCGTGGCTTGCAAGGATTGGTTGACCAACAAGGTGGACCGTTCGGTATCCGGAAAAGTAGCGCGCCAGCAATGTCAGGGCGAGTTGCAGTTACCGTTGAGCGACTTGGGTGCGGTAGCGTTGGACTATCGAGGCAAGTCGGGTATCGCGACATCCATCGGTCATGCGCCGCAGGTAGCGATGGTGGATCCGGCTGCCGGTTCGGTGATGGCCATTGCCGAGGCTTTGACGAACATCGTGTTCGCGCCGCTTGCCGATAAGCTTACCGGCGTTTCGCTGAGTGCAAACTGGATGTGGCCCTGCCGAAACGAGGGCGAAGATGCTCGTTTGTATAAGGCCGTTCAGGCTGCATCGGACTTCGCGATTGCATTAGGAATTAATATCCCGACGGGTAAGGATTCCCTCTCGATGACGCAGAAGTACGGCGACGATAAGGTGATTTCTCCGGGTACGGTGATTATCTCTGCCGGTGCGGAAGTGAGCGACGTGAAGAAAATCGTCTCTCCGGTCTTGGCGCATGATAAGAATACACATATATATTATATAGATTTCTCATTCGACGGGCTGAAGCTGGGCGGTTCTGCCTTGGCGCAGACGTTAAACAAGCTGGGTGACGAGGTTCCGACCGTGAAGGATGCGGAATACTTCAGCGATGCCTTTAACGCCGTTCAGGATGCCATCGAAAAAGGTCTGATTCTTTCCGGACACGATATTTCTGCCGGAGGTATGATTACCACGTTGCTGGAAATGTGCTTCGCAAATGTAGAAGGCGGTTTGGAAGTAAATCTTGACAAGATTAACGAACAGGATATCGTGAAGATTCTCTTTGCCGAGAATCCGGGTATCATCGTTCAGGTGAAAGACAAGAAAGCATTCGAGAAGCTGATGCAAGAGGCAGGCGTAGGTTTTGCCGAAATTGCCAAGCCGACTGCTGAGCGTCATATCCTCGTGTCGAAGGAAGGCATCCAGTATCACTTCGGCATCGACTATATGCGCGATGTTTGGTACGAGTCTTCTTATAAGTTGGATTGCAAGCAGAGCGGCGATACTTGCGCGGGCAATCGCTTCGAGAACTATAAGATGCAACCGCTGGAGTTCCGGTATCCAAAGAACTTCACGGGCAAGCTGGTGGACTTGGGCTTGACGTTCGACCGTCAGGGCAAGAGCGGCATCCGGGCGGCTGTAATCCGTGAGAAAGGTTGCCAATGCGAACGCGAGACCTCTTATGCACTCTATCTGGCTGGCTTCGACGTGAAGGATGTCCACATGACGGACTTGGCTTCGGGTCGCGAGACGCTGGAAGACGTGAACATGATTGTCTTCTGCGGTGGCTTCTCGAACTCCGACGTATTAGGCTCGGCCAAAGGTTGGGCAGCTGGCATCCTCTTCAACGAAAAGGCGAAGAAGGCCATCGACAACTTCTATGCCCGCAAGGATACGTTGAGCTTGGGTATTTGCAACGGTTGCCAGCTCATGGCGGAACTGGGCGTCATCTATCCGGAGCACGAACAGAAGCACAAGATGTTGCACAACGATTCGCACAAGTTCGAGTCGAACTTCGTGACATTAGAGATTCCGAAGAACCATTCCGTAATGTTCGGTTCGCTCAGTGGATGTAAGATTGGTGCTTGGGTAGCTCACGGTGAAGGCAAGTTCGGTTTCCCGTATGAGGAAAAGGAATACCACATCATCGCGAAGTACAACTACGAAGGTTATCCTGCCAACCCGAACGGTTCGCCGTGGTCGGTAGCCGGTGTTTGCTCGCACGATGGTCGTCATCTGGCGATGATGCCGCACTTGGAACGCGCCATGTTCCCATGGCAATGCGGTTATTATCCGGCAGATCGTAAGTCGGATGAAGTAACGCCATGGATTGAAGCCTTCGTCAATGCCCGCAAGTGGATTGAGGCAACAAAGAAATAGTACATGTTTTAATACTCATTTTCTCGAGGCTTAAGAATAGCCTCGAGAAGTTTGAGCGACCGCCCCTTTCAAAGCAAAAGGGCGGTCGTCTCTTTTTATAGCTGTTCGAGTGCCTTTTGGATCTCTTCTGGTTTAAACTGTCCTACTTTGAAAAGCATGAGTGTCTTCAGCTCTGTAGGGCCGGACACGTCTACCGTGGCATTGATGGTTTTGGCAAACTGCGTCTCGGGATGCAAGCCTTTCGTGCGTATGAACTCAATCTGGCTCCATCCTTTCAACGGCACAAAGGCCAACGAGTGTTTCCCATTATATATGGTATAGGCTTTCAGTCCGCCATGCAATTCCGTCACGTTCTCCTGGATAGGTGTATCGTATTCGGGCAGCGCATAGTGTCCCAATCGCAACGTCGTGGGCGTGCTGCAAGAGGTCACCGAGTCGGTGCGCAGGGTGCCGTCGGGCAGCGTTTTGTCTGCAAGGCTCATGGTGAAACTGCTGTCACTTTGTAACCATACCGTGCGATGGAGCGTGCCATCGGCGTATCCTGTTGTGGTATAACGCCGCAGCGGCTCCCATTCTCCTTTCTGGTTCTTCACCACATAGGCCATAGCGACTTCGCCTTCCGCCCCGTCTGCCATCCATGGAAAAAGTGTGTTATATGCCAATCGGTTATATTGCTCTGAGCCGCGGAACTTTTCCGCCCCGCGCCGTTCGGTGTCGTAGTTGCAGAATGCCCGCGTTTCCGAAGCGCCACTACTTCCATAGTTGGTGATAAGCATTTTCGGGCCGGGCAGCCACAGGTTCTCGACCTCGCCCGCCTTCATGTCGTTCCAGAAGCCCTCGTTCTCCGTCTCGCTCCAATAAGGATGGCTTTCAGGAAGCATCAACGGAAGGAATGCCTTGGCACACCAGTAAACACTTCCACGGCAACTGTAACCTTGCAACACGGGATCGAAAAGTCCATAGAACCCCGGTGTCGGCACTCCATCGGAATAGATAAAGTCAGGATGTTGTAGGAATTGCAGCAAACAGCCAGAAGCAATGCGGCGCATCCATCCCGCATTGATGTCTTTGCCCCACGCTAACGGGGCAACGGCGGCAAAGCGGTACATATTGCTGCGTCCCCACATAAGCATCTGTCCGTCCCGTCCAAACATACGGGGATAGCTGCGATACATATCGGCAAAGTTCTTTTCGAATTGCGCCGCCAGTTCTGGATAATGTTCATGTCCAAAGAACTGTGACCACAGATAGCCGTAGAGCTGATAAGCCCACATCGAATAGTAATCGTAGTTTGGATAATCCAAATACCAACCATCGCCACGATAATCTTCTAACAGCAGGCGGACGTATTCTACAAGCAACGCGTCGTTGACCTCATATCCTTTCGACTTGAAGAACGACATGGGGAATACGTTGAAGAAACGCCAGTTCTGCGGGATTGTAGGTCCGTCGGCATAACTTTCTATCATGGAATAGAGCGAGTCGCGGGTGCACTTCGGAAGCGGTTCCCAAAGCACATCGCCACAGATGAAGAGCGATATGCCCAGCGCCCCAAACTCTACCAAATCCTGACAAGGACCACGCTGCCCGCGATGCGGAACGTATTGCGGACTTTTCGGGTCGACCAGCAACGCGAGCTGGCGGCGGTAATAGTCGGCCAAACGGATACCGTGGATGGTCAGCGTAGAGTCTTCGCGCAGCAAAGGCGAAGCAAGGAAAAGCGTACGGCACATGCCTTCGAGCGTAGCGCCACGTACCCGGCTACTGTCCTTCGGATAACACACGTCGCCCAGCCGCTCGAAATACATTGGGTCGTCGAGCGAATGGATATGCCGAAAAGCACCCTCAAGCAGGTACTTGTCTGCCTCGATCCAGTGTTGTCGCGTCATGCCCGTGTAAGGGCTGAGCTTGTAGTCCGGATTGATTACCTTAAACACGTTGTCTGCCCCTCGGGCAGCGCCTGTGGCCGCCAAGACCAGCGACCAAAAGATGCAAAATACTTTTTTCATTATATTAAATTGTTGGTTATGATTCTTCCAGGATGCTCCGTTGCCAGGCTTCTCCCCACCACGGATTTCCTACAAAGATAAACAAAAAAACCTTCCGGACAAAAGACGACATGCCCAAGCAAAAAGTTAAGATATCCGAGGAAAACTCTATCTTTAGCCTAAAGATACATATCTGCAGCTTAAAGATACGTATCTTCAACCTAAAGATATATATCTGCAGCCTAAAGATAGAACTTTTCTCGGACCTTTTTACTTTTCCGACCGGCTTCTCGAACTTTATCCGGGGCGAAAACAAGAAGTGCTCCCTTGTTTTTTGGCAGACATACGCAATATCTTTCCCCATTCGCAAAGAAATCCCAATTTTTATTCCTAACTTTGAAACCGGATTAAAGGACAAAGAAATTGATACACATGAAACGATTCGTAATCAAACTGTTTTGCACGCTGGGCGTCGCGCTTTGCTGCTTTCAGGCGGGGGCGCAAACCTTGAACGAGGCAAAGAAACTATATGAAGAAGAAAAGTATGCCGAGGCGAAACCGGCGTTCGAGAAGTTCTGGAAGCAATCGCCCAGCAACTCGTCGTACAACCTATGGTATGGCGTATGTTGCCTGAAGACAGGCGATTTGGAGGCGGCCGAGAAACCGCTCTCGTTTGCCGTGAAGCGTCGCCAGATTGAGGCGTTCCGCTACATGGGCGACCTTTGCTTCCTCACGTACCGTATGGAGGAGGCGGTAGACATGTACGAGCAATACATCGGATGGCTGGAAAAGAAGAAGCGGGACACGGCCTATGCCGAAGAGCGGCTGGACTTGATGGAGGACGCGCTCCGCATGATGGAACGGACCGAAGATGTGCAGATTATCGATAGCCTCGTGGTAGGAAAAGAGGATTTCCTCTCGGCCTATACGCTGAGCGAAGAGAGCGGTTCGATCGCTCCTTTTACGGATTTCTTCGATGAGGCAAGCGTTCAGACTTCGGTTTATATGAACCAGAAGAAGAATAAAATCTATTATGCGCAACCGGCCGATAGCACGTATCGCCTCTTTACCCGTTCGCTTTTATTGGATGAATGGGCGGACGAGAAGCTATTGCCCATGAACGACGATATGAATACGGACGATAATTATCCCTTCGTCATGCCCGATGGCGTTACGATTTATTACGCCTCGAAAGGAAATGGCACGCTGGGCGGCTACGATTTGTTCGTGACGCGCTACAACCTCAATTCGGACACCTATCTGGCTCCGGAGCAGCTTGGAATGCCTTTCAACTCTCCTTATAATGACTATATGATTGTCTTCGACGAGATCAAAGGACTGGGCTGGTTCGTCTCCGACCGCTTTCAACCCGAAGGCCAAGTATGTGTCTACCTATTCATTCCCAACGAGAACGCTATACGGGTAGAGACGGAAGACCTTGACGTGAAGCGTGCGCGGGCCGCTATCCGTTCGATACGTGACTCCTGGCGGGAAGGGAAGGATTACGCCGGGCTGGTTCAATTGGCTCACCAAGCGATTCCTTTCGGGAAACCTAAGATTGAGAAGGATTTCGAGCTGGTGATCAAAGACGATCGGGTGTATTACAAATGGGACGACATCCAGTCTTCCGAGGCGCGTTCCATCTACCAGAAAGCTTTCTCGATGAAGCAAGAGCTGGAAGGTATCGAGAAGAAACTGGCTCCCCAGCGCATGGATTATACGCTGACGAACAGTACCGAACGGAAAGAGCAATTGGGCGCCGCCATCCTCCAGATGGAAAACAGGCGAAGCGAATTGCTTGCCCAAATCAAGGAGCTGGAGAAGCAAGCCCGTAATGCGGAAATCCGCTATTTGAAACTAAACTAAAAAGGATATGATGACCGAACTTGTGATTCTGATTATCGTGATGATTGTAGCCATCGTCTTGGGATTGGTGGAGATCTTCCTGCTTCCAGGACTGACGTTTGCCGGCATCGGAGGTTTGCTCTTTGCCAGTGGCGGGCTCTATTATGCGTATAGTTTGAGTAATACGATAGGGAATTGGACTTTGTTTTCCGCATTGGCTATTTTCTGTGTGGGCGTGGTGTGGTTCATGCGGTCGCGGTCTATCAACCGGTTGGCCTTGCATACGGATGTCGACTCGCGCTTGGAATCCTGTAGCGAACGAGGTATCCAAGTGGGAGACGAAGGCATCGCGCTTTCCCGTCTCGCCCCGATCGGGAAGGCGCAATTCGGCGCGACGACCGTCGAGGCCAAGTCTGAAACCGAATTCATCGACGAAAAGACGCCCGTGGTCGTGGTGCGCGTCGAAGGTTATAACGTAATTGTCAAGCGAAAATAGTTATATTCAAATTTAAAATAAACGAGAAAGATGATGGATCTTAGTTACTTTCCATTGGTGATTGCCGGGGCGGTAGTGCTTTTGCTGGCGATCTTCTTTTATTATGTGCCGTTCCTTCTCTGGATTTCGGCGAAAGTATCGGGCGTGAATATCTCATTGCTCCAACTTTTCTTGATGCGCATCCGTAAGGTGCCGCCTTACATCATTACGCAAGCCATGATCGAAGCGCATAAAGCGGGGTTAAAAACTTTGACACGAGATGAACTGGAAGCGCATTACTTGGCAGGCGGACACGTGGAGAAGGTAGTGCATGCATTGGTTTCCGCGTCGAAAGCAAACATTGAACTGACCTTCCAGATGGCTACCGCAATCGATCTCGCGGGGCGCGATGTGTTTGAAGCGGTGCAAATGTCGGTGAATCCGAAAGTCATCAATACGCCGCCCGTGACAGCCGTGGCCAAGGATGGCATCCAGCTTATAGCCAAAGCCCGCGTGACGGTACGCGCCAACATCAAGCAATTGGTCGGAGGCGCGGGCGAGGAAACCGTGTTGGCCCGTGTGGGGGAGGGGATTGTCTCCTCGATTGGATCCTCCGAGTCGCATAAGTCCGTATTAGAGAATCCGGATTCCATCTCGAAGCTTGTCCTCCGCAAAGGATTGGATGCGGGAACCGCCTTCGAGATCCTTTCCATCGATATAGCCGACATTGACATAGGTAAAAACATCGGCGCCTACTTGCAAATGGATCAGGCCCAGGCCGACAAGAATATTGCCCAAGCCAAAGCCGAGGAACGCCGCGCCATGGCCGTCGCCCTCGAGCAAGAGATGAAAGCCAAGGCCCAGGAGGCCCGCGCGAAGGTAATCGAGGCTGAGGCCGAAGTCCCCAAGGCGATGGCGGACGCGTTCCGGACGGGAAACCTCGGCGTCATGGATTATTATCGGATGAAAAACATTGAAGCCGATACAACCATGCGCGAAGCGATTGCCAAGCCCATTCCTGCTAATCCATCTAAACCCTTAAAGGATTAAGTTATGAGCCTGAATCCCCACGTAATTCCAGCATCTGAATTGATCTTGAATGCGGATGGAAGCGTGTTTCATCTGCATCTGAAGCCGGGACAGTTGGCCGACCGTGTTCTCCTCGTGGGAGATCCGGAGCGGGTATCGCTCGTGGCTTCCCACTTCGATTCTTGCGAATGCGAGGTCTCCAACCGCGAGTTTCATTCCATCACGGGTATGTATCGCGGGAAGCGCATCTCGGTGGTCTCGCACGGCATCGGGACCGATAATATCGACATCGTTTTGACGGAGTTGGACGCGCTGGCGAATATCGATTTCGAGACGCGGACCATTAAACCTTCATTCCGCCAGCTTACGTTGGTGCGCGTCGGGACAAGCGGCGGGCTCCAGCCCTTTACCCCGATTGGTACTTATGTCGTGGCTGAGAAATCGATTGGATTTGATGGCGTCCTCTATTTTTACGATAAGCATGAGCATGTACGTGATCTTGCCTTCGAGCGAGCCCTGTTACAGCAGTTGGATTGGAAGCTCTCCCGCTCGCTACCTTACGTCGTCTCGGCGGACCGTTCTTTGGTCGAAGGAATCGCGCGGGAGGATATGGTCCGGGGCGTGACGATCGCGGCCAATGGTTTTTATGGTCCTCAAGGGCGTCGACTCCGCTTGCCGCTGGCCGACCCTTTGTTGAACCAGAAGATAGAAGCTTTCCAGTGGGAGGGATACAGGATCACGAACTTCGAGATGGAGAGTTCCTCCTTGGCGGGACTGGCGGCGTTGATGGGGCACCGGGCAGTGACGGTCTGCTGCATCATCGCCGGTCGTCTCAGTGGAGAGGCCAATACCTCCTACCGGGGCTCCATGGACGACCTTATCCTCCGCGTGCTGGAACGGATATAGCGGTTTATCCAGTTTCCGTCATATTTGAAAGAATATAAACGAAGGGCAGACTCCTGGCGAGTCTGCCCTTTCTGTTTAGTGCGTCTTGGAGCCGCTTTCCTGGCTCAAGTCTCGAATCACGGTCGCGTCTATGATCTTGCTGTAGGCTTGGGTGGTCAATACACTTCGATGCCCCAGCAATTTTTGGATGGTCGTGATGTTTACGCCTTGGTAAAGCAGGAGCGTCGCACAGGTATGCCGCGCCGTGTGGAACAGAACCCACAGAGCACCCGTCAGCAAACAAGTAAAGATAAAACGTAACCCGTTTGAAATGAGCGGTTTT